>DATJEQ010000519.1:0-10229 GCA_035496495.1 Polyangiaceae bacterium | reverse complement strand
TCGCGCCGCATTTGCGGACGCCGTGGGCGAGCCGCCACCGTGCAGCGTGATGGTGATCGCCGCACATTCTCCTGGTTTTGAACCGGGCTGGCCCTCGTCGTGCCCGGCGCGCGTGCTCGGCGGTTTTCCCCCAGCCGTTGTTTCGCGCTTGTTTAGGCCCCTGAGTTCTGCGGGCGCACTCGCCAATTCCAATCACCTGGGCATGCGCGGCGTGCCCCCGCTGTACGTGGATCAAGCGTTGCGCTTCATGAGTGAAGGCGGCGCTGATCCGCCCCCGCGTGTTGCGGACTTGATCGAAGATCGCATTGCAACTGTGAGCCCGCAGGCGCGCCGCGTGATGCAGGCCATCGCCATTCTGGGCGACGCAGTGAGCGCAGAACTGATCCAGCAGATTGTGCCGGATGTGGAGAACTTGGAGGAGGTCATTTCTACCATCGCCGAGCGGGGCATGGTGGTGCGTCCGGCTGAAGGGCGGTTCTCACTCCCGCATCCGCTGTTCAGGGAAATTGTGGGCGCGGCCATTCCTGCGGAAGTGCGCCGTGAGTTGCACTTGAGAGCGGCCCGCGTGTTCGATGATCGCGAGGCACCCATTGAAGCGCGCGCCTTGCACGCTCGCTACGCTCAGGATTCGCTGACGGCGCTGCTGCTGCTTGAGCAAATGGCCGATCGCGCGCTGTCGCGCGGCGATGAAGGGGGAGCCATTGCCAACCTACAGCGCGGGCTGGAATTGGCGCGTGAAGAAATGTACCGGGGGCAGCTCGACGACCCGCTTCACGCCGTCGCCATATTTGGTCGTAAGCTGGGCGATGCCCTGACCCAGGCCAAGAATTTTTCTGATGCAGAGGGCGTATTGCGCGAAGCACTGGATGTCGCCGGCCCCAGTGGCACTGATCGGGCGCAGGTGCTGGGTGCGTTGGCGCGGCTGTCTTTCGAGCGCGATCGCGACGATGAGGCCGTGGCACTGCTGGATGAGGCTATTGAAACCGCCCGCCGCTCTAATGCCCACGACCTGGTGTCCACATTGACCACAACGCGGTCCGCCTGGGCCCCCTAACTTCGCGAACTCGCAGCGCGTTTTGCTGGATTGCTGCTTACAGTGGCAATGCAATAGTGGGTTAATATTTGTTCTTGCCTTAACCGATTTAACGGGGCAAATTGCCGCAGCAAACGTGCCGCTGTTCGGGCGGATCACTCAACTAAAACGAGGAATTATCTATGACACCGAGATTCATTTCCGTTCTCACGTGTGGGTTGTTGTTCGCCGTTAACGCCGCGGCACAAGAAGCGGCTCCCGCAGCAGACGCACCCGCTGCTGCACCTGCTGACTCCGCAGCAGCTCCCGCTGAAGCAGCACCAGCGCCAGCTGCAGAAGCCGCTCCCGCTGAAGCAGCACCGGCGCCAGCTGCAGAAGCCGCTCCCGCTGAAGCAGCACCCACCACCCCGCCCGGCGACGACGCCGACAAAGCAAAAGACGATGGCGAAGGCGACATGGGCGGCATCCTCATCGGCCTCAAGTTGAGCTTGCTGCTCGTGGGCAGCGCGGACGTCACCGTCAGCGGCGTCAAGTCAACAGTGCCTTCCCGCACCGATTACCAGATTGTGGTTCCGCTGAACTTCGGCGGGTCCGGCTTTGGTTTCGATCTGCAACCCTCCATTGGGTTCGGCGATGTGACCTCGTTCGGCCTGTACCTTGGGCCTGCCTATCACCTGGGGATCAAGAAGAACCTGTACGTTAACTTCGGCATCGGGCCGCAGGTGCGTTACTTGTCGGATAGCACGATCGACATGGGCGCCGACATTCAAGCGCGCATTCCCGTGGGTGTGACGTACTACGCTCAACCGGATCTGGGCCTGTTCGCTGAAATTGGTTTGGGTTACGGCGCGACCGGCTACAAGGCTAAGGTACCGGCGGGCACCACCGGACCGGCGGCGGACTTCCACCTCGGCACAGGTACCGCGTTCGATTTCGGCATCGGCGTTCGTTACCCGTAAGCACAAGGCCTTCGACCCGCGACACCCTCGAGGCCCCAGCGTTGACGTTGGGCTTCGGGGGTGTTGTGTTTTGTGCGCTAATCGCTGCTGCGCAAATAACCACGCTCAAGCAGCGCGATGAGGTGGCGACCGGTGTCCAAATCCGACAACGGCGAGATATCCATGGTGGCGCCAACGGATTGCCCTTGCAGGGCCGCCTGAAAGACATCCAACTCTTCGGGACTCAGCTCACGCAACTTCACGCCCATGGGGCGCGCCACGCTCAAACGCTCGTCCCAACTGGGCATGCGCGGGCGCAATTGTTCGTATTCGTCTTTCTGACGAAACCCCTCCATCAACACCGCTTGCACCGAAACATCGAGGGGCTGCTCGAAATCTCGTTCTTCGGGCGGATTGAGCAGGAAGGTGCCGGTGGGCCAAGCGATCATGCGGTAGAGCGCCTTCAATCCCTCCGCCATAGAAGAGCCCACGCCCATGGGCACGATTTCCGCGTGCTGAATCGCACCCTGCTTCAAGTAAATCTTGCCGATGCGCGTCTCGGTCGCGATCTCGAGCACATTGGTTTTCTTCGAGGTTGCGAACAGCTGCAACAGATCGGGCAGGGGGATTTCCGTCAGATCGCCGCTCATGCGCGATTCGCTAGCGTCCGCGCGACGGGGTGAGCGCGCGGGGGCACTGGGCTCAGAGCCGCGCCGTGTCGCGGGCTCGGCCTGTTCATCGGCGATCGTCACCACTTTCAGGATGTTGCTGCCGATGAGAACGCGGTCCCCTTCTTTGAGCCGCACCTGAGTGATGCGCTCGCCGTTGACGAAGGTGCCATTCGTGGAGCCCAGATCTTCCAGCTCGATGCTGCCTCCCACTAAGCGCATTCGAGCGTGCTTCCGCGAGACCATTTCCTCCACTAGCACCATGTCCAAATCGCTGGAGCGACCCACCACGATCTCGCGGTTTTCGTCGACCGGAAACTCCCCGCCTTGGTACTTGCCGGAGATAAAGCGAAGAGCGAACTTCATGGGCGCAAGGACCGAGGGGGCAACAGCGTCTGAGGAACCCAGCTTTTGCGAAACAGAGAGCAGCTATAACAGCCGCCAACACAGGCGGCTGCCCAATGGGAAGTTCCGTAAGGATATGCGGTACTTACAGATGGGGTCAAGCATCCGGCGAGGGTGAAAGGATTTCAGCCGGCCAAGGCCGCACTGTCGTCGCCATCGCGCGAGGCTGCACCCAGGACGGCTGTGCCTTGCTCGGCCGGGAGCAGAACGGCAAAGGTAGCCCCCTGTTCGCCCGACTGCACCTCGATGCGCCCCCCCATCTCCAAGACCGCCCGGGCACTGATCGCAAGGCCTAGGCCGGTGCCCTTGCCCTTGGTGGTAAAGAACGGCGCGAACAGCCGCTTGCGCACCGCCGGCGCAATGCCGGGCCCGTGATCCTGAATTGCGATCATCACCAGCGGAGCGCCGCGCTGCATTGCGCGTTCACCGGTGCTGATGATCACTTCGCCGTGCCCCTCCATGGCTTGTACGGCGTTCTGGATCAGATTGATCAGCACCTGACGCAACTGCTCGGCATCGGCACGCACCTTGGGCAACTCGCTTGCCAAATGCAGCGTGAACTTCACTGCCGCGCCATGCTCCGCGGTGAGCAGCACACAGGTGCGCTTGACCACTGAATTCACATCGATGGGCCCTAACTTGCTTCCGCTAGGCCGGGCGTAGTCGAGCACCGAGCCCACCACTCGATCCAACCGTTCCACTTCTTCAAGAATGATATTTAGGAATTCCCGAGATTGAGGGTCCAACTCCTTGCCGTGCGCGGGGTCGGTCAACAGCTGGGCTGCGCCTTTGATGGCCCCCAGCGGATTCTTCACTTCGTGAGCCAGGCCCGCAGCGAGCTCCCCCAATGCGGCCAATCGCTCACGCTCTTGCATGCGTTGATATTCGCGCGAGTTTTCCATCACGATGCCCGCTTGCAGCGCCAGAGCTTCAAGCAGCTGAATGTCTTCGTTGGAAAACGCGTCGCGCACCCGATCGTCGACCACGCACAACAGCGCCAGCAGCTCACCGTCTTTCGCGCGCACCCCCACGACCAAGCCGGAATCAAACGGCCCCAGAAGCCGCGCGGCTTCCAGCATCCGGGCCGATTCTTCACTGCGTGCGGGGTTGCCCTCGCGTCGCTTGTCGCTCCCTTGCGTGCGCGCCTCTTCCAAATTGACAGAGCCGTGACGACTGAGCTGCTCAAGCAAGGGGCGCGCCGCCACGCCGTCCAACCGTTGCACGGCAGCAACGCCCACCGACGCCCCCACCTCGAAGTCTTCCCCCAGAGGCTCGCGCATGTACATCGCCGCAGAGGTAACCCTGCGTGAATCTTCCAGCGCGCTGACCAACACTTGCGTCATTTCGTCCACGCGCAGCACGCGCGCCATCTCGCGCCGCGCCTGCGAAACGGCCCGCTCCAAATCCACGCGCTCCAAGAAGAAGGCTCGGTGAATGTAGGCGCTGACTTTATCGCGCAGCGGCTCGAACAAGACGAGCATGACGATGCCGCCTAGCACCGCGTTCAAATACATCGTCTGGAAGCGCCCCAGAATCACCACGAACAGATAGAAAATCCCGGCCCAGCTGAAGGCCAACGCCGTAGAAACGACGGCCAACCCCAGCATTTCGTAGTGATCCACCAAGCGCTCACGAATCAGCGATTCGGCGAGCACGAACAGGAACACGATGCTGAGTACCGCACCCACTGGCGGCAACGGCGCGCCGATGAACCACAAGAAATCTGCCAAGCTGAAGGTTGCGGCCAACGCGCCGCAGAAGACCAAGAAGCGCACGCGCTTTTGAGTCGCTCGGGATTGGCTGCGTTCGCCACGCAGAAGCAACGCCAAAAGGCCGGCAGCAAACAGGCCGAACGTGTACAAGAACACCGCTACGCGAATCACGGGGTGTTCGTGGTGGGGCAACAGCACCAGCAGCGTGATAGGGATCAGCAACGCTCCGGCTACGCGCAGCAGCCGCGAGGGTCGCCCCACGGTAGGGAAGATTGCCTCGAACAAATGCAAGCCAAATTGCGGGAGCAGCACCGCAAGCACTGCGGTAAAACGCACCCACACATCGGCGCGCACGAAGTGATAAAGCCACTGCGCGATGTACCAAAGGCCAATGTCCGCGGCAAACGCTGCGAACAAATATTGAGCTCGACGCGGACGACCGCGCAGCAGAATGGACGCGGCGATCGCGAGCGCGAGCGCCCCGCAGAACAGCGAAGTGCGCGTGCGCAGATCCATCGTGTTGCCGAAATCCATGCCTGCCCGCGGCAACGCTAGCGCATTTTCTCCTTTAGGGCAGGCCTACAGACGCTCAATGACCAATGGCTGCTTGCGTACGGGCCCAGCACCAACGCGGAAAGCGTCAATGCAGGTTGCAAGCGCCCGCTGCGCATCCCCCTCTTTGCGTGCGTGCACCACCATCAGCCCCTGCCCCGCTTTCACTGGATCTCCCAGCTGAGCCAGCAGCTCAATCCCGACCGCCGGATCAACCTTCTGCTCCGCGCGCAAGCGACCCGCGCCCAGATCAATGGCACAGAGCCCCAAGGTGAGCGGGTTGATATCGAGCACGCGGCCAGATTTCTTCGCATGCAGCACGCGTTGTACGGGCGCGCGCGGAAGCAGCTGAGGGCGCTCAACGACTCGGCCATCGCCCCCTTGCGCAGCAATCATGCGTGCCAAGCACTGCGCGGCCTGCCCTTGGTCAATCGCACGTTGAAGGAGCGCGCGCGCTTGCGCCCGGGTTTTTGCTGCGCCCCCTAGCAACAGCATCTGCTCGCCCAATGCGAGCGTGATCTCGACTAGATCCGCAGGGCCCTCGCCGCGCACCACCTCGATGGCTTCCCTCACTTCCAGCGCGTTGCCGATAGTCTTGCCCAGCGGGGTGTCCATATTGGTGATGCACGCAGAAACGTCTTTGCCCGCCCGCTTGCCGACACGAATCAGCGCACGCGCCAGCGCGCGCGCCTCGGGCAACGTCTTCATGAACGCGCCGCGCCCTACTTTGACGTCGAGCACCAAGCCGTCGATCCCCTCAGCCAACTTCTTCGACAGAATGCTGGCCACGATCAGCGGGATGGATTCCACCGTCGCGGTGACATCGCGCAGCGCGTAAATGCGGCGATCCGCCGGCGCGAGCTCGGGTGTTTGTCCGATGATGCTGGCCCCTACTTCGCGCACCACGCGCTCGAACTTCTGCGCATTGAGCCGCGTGTTGTAACCTTTGATGGCCTCAAGCTTATCTAATGTGCCCCCGGTGTGACCCAATCCGCGTCCCGAAATCATGGGCACGGCCAAGCCGCAGCTGGCCACCAGCGGCGCTAAGCAAATGCTCACTTTGTCGCCCACTCCACCGGTGGAATGCTTGTCGATCTTGTAACGCTTAACGCTGGGCAACGCGAGCACGCTGCCCGAGTGCAACATGATGTCGGTCAACGCGCTCGTTTCCCGATCGTCCAGTCCATTGAGCAGCGCGGCCATTAAGAACGCGCTCATCTGGTAGTCAGCGACGTACCCCTGCATGAACCCATCAACGAACTGCTGCAACTGCTCCGAAGTCAGCCGCTGACCGTCGCGCTTCTTCGCGATCAACAGCGCTGGGCTCAATAACGCTGGGCTCAATAATGCTGGGCTCAATAGCGTTGCGCCCCGCGCCGCCTTTGCCGGCACTCGCGCCCTGAAGCCACGCCCAACTTTGGCTTGCGTTGTCGACAAGTGGGATGTTCTTCGGGTAACATCAAATGCGACAAGAGGGAATGGTCTTGGCTCCCGCGCAACCTGGCAGACCGAAAGGGGCTTTGACCCAGCACCGGCGGATCAACGAGCTGCGCAGGCATTTGGAGCACCACCCCACCGGCCTCACCCTGTACGACATTGCAAAGTGGTTGGAGGTCAGCCCCCGCACCGTGCGTCGCTACATCACCGGCGTCAGCAAAGATCCCGAGGATTACACCCTCGAGCCCGTGGAAACGCGCGGCGGGGGCCCCAAGCGCTGGCGCATTCGCGCCGGCGAAATCCCCCGAAAGATCGAGCTGCGACGCACGCAGGCCTACGCCCTGCTCGCGGCGCGTCGCATCTTCGAGCCGATGAAGGGCTCCGCCGTCTATGAAGAAATCAACATGGCGGTGGGCAAGTTGCTCAGCGTGGCGCGCAGGCCCGGTAGAGGCCCCAATGCGGGGGTGGCCGATGCGCGCCTGGAAGAGCGCTTCTTGTACTTGCCCTTCGCGCCCAAGAATTATCACGAGAAAATGGAGGAATTCGACGATCTGTTCCAGTGCGTCTCCGATCTGAAGCCGCTCACTTTGCGCTACCGCAGCGCGCTACGCAGTGAAGCGCAGCGCAGTGTTGATGACAAGCGCAGTGTTGATGACAAGCGCAGTGTTGATGACAAGCGCAGTGCCGAAGAGAAAATCACCATTCACCCGTATGCCATGGTGCTGCACAAGGATTCGATCTACTGCGTCGGGTACCATGTAGAACGCAAAGAGATCCGCACCTTGGTGCTCGATCGCATGCGCGACACGGAGATCGCGCACACCGAGCATTTCGAATTGCCCAAGAATTTCTCGATCGATGAGTACTTTCAAGGCGAGTTGGGCGTTTGGCGCGCCAGCGAGAAGCAGAAAGTGGTGATCGAATTCGACGCTCAGGGCACGGATTACGTGCGCATGCGTCGCATCCATCCATCACAACGCCTGGTGCCTATCCCCGGAGGCGGTGCGAGGCTAACCATGACGGTCGGCAACCTCACCCCGGTGGTCAGTTGGGTGCTCGAATGGGGGAAGCGGGCCAAAGTGATCGAGCCACCGGAGCTGATCGAGCGAGTGAAAGAAGAGCTGGCAGGGGCCCTCTCGCATTATGGGCGCGCCAAAAAGCGCTGATCAGCGAGCACGCATCAATTGCGGCTGGCAGTCGTGGCCCGGCGGTACTGATCGTATGCCGCGAGCACCTTGACGACGTAGTACTGCGTTTCCGGATAAGGCGGAATGCCACCGTATTGCAGCACGGCATTTTCGCCAGCGTTGTAGCCGGCAATCGTCAATTCCAAATTGCCGTTGAACAGGTTAGCCAGCACCCGCAGGTAACGCACTCCACCCAGAATATTTTGTCGCGGATCGAAAATGTCCGTCACCATCATGCGCGCCGCCGTTTCGGGCAGCAGCTGCATCAGGCCATGAGCATTCGCCGGTGAAACAGCACGCGGATCGAAATTGCTTTCCACTTTGATCACCGCGCGTATCAACGCCTCCGGGATCTGGTAGAGCACTGCGGCTTCGCGAATGTGTTCATCGAAGCGCGCGGTGTCGTAAGCAACGGCCGCGGGCATCACGACTGCTCCGGGGCTCTCGCGCGCAACCAGCTTGCCCTGCCGCTTGCGATTCTGAAGATGAATCACGCCGTTCTCGTCGACGTGCTGGTAAATGTCCGCGAGTACGGATTCGGCGATCAGCCCGGCGATCAGGAACGCACTGAGCCCCAACCGCAGCCTCACCCCAAAATTCCGGCTACGGCGGCCGTTGATCTGCTTCACCCGCATAGCGTAGCCTCGGGGGCTCAAACGGCGCAACTTCCACCCCTATTCCCGCTTTCATGCCTCGGCTACGGTGTCCCAATGCCGCGTTTTTCCCCGCTAGCGCTGAGCGCCTTGGTCGGTTTCGCCTGTTCGTGCAGCAGCAAGAGCGACCCGGCGACGCCCGCTCCCACTTCCGCGCACACGGCGCACCCGCAGCACCCTCAGCCTACGGCCCAAGCCGATGCGGCGAGCGACGCGGGCGGGCGGCAGCGCGATTCCGGCGTTGTCACCGACGGCGGCCCCACGCGCCCCATTGCAGTCAGCGATGATCGCCCCACGCCGACGGTCGCCTTTTATCCGCAGGATGCGGATCCGAATGCCGTGACTTGGTATCCGACACAACAGGTCGCGCGTTTTGAGCGCTCCGTTGCGGGGCAGCTTTTGCCAGTGCGCGCCAAGTTAGTCGTGCTGCTGAACGGCGTGGGCAATGCGGCTGGGCCAACCGACGTGGGTCAATGGCTGTCGAACCGCGGATTTCACACCTTCGCCGTGGATTACGACAATCTCAACAGTGTGCGCCTGCTGGCGGATTCCGTTCCGGGCGACGGTTTGCCGGGGGCCGTCGAGGCGTACAGCGAAATCATTGACGGCGTGGATACATCGCCGAACGTCACAGTGCCGCGCGCCGACAGCGTGCTGGGACGGCTGGATTCAGCGCTGCCTTATCTGGACAGCGTCGACCCGGGTGCAGACTGGGGATACTACTTGAACCCCGACGGCAGCGCGCGCCTCACTGACGTTATATTTTATGGCTATTCATTCGGTGCCGCCACGGCGACCGTCTTAGGCAAGCGCTACCGGGTTGCGCGAGTGGTCGCTACAGCCGGCCCGCGCTACAATCCGGCGGTGAGCGTTGAATGGGAAGCAAGTCCGTCCGTGACGCCGCTCGATCGTTTCTATGGGATTGTGGGCGCGCTGGATCCAGACGTAGCCGAAATGAGGACGACGATTGCTGGGTTGGGCTGGCCCGGGGACTTCGTCGACGTCACTAGTGCGGCCCCGCCCTACGGCGGTTCACACCGTTTGCAGGATAACGAGGGCCACAGTGCAATGTGTACTGGTTCCGCGCTCGATCCGGTGTGCGAATACGCGTTTGGGATTTCCCCTTAGCCCAGGCGGACAATGCGCGGCCTGTCCCTTGCTGCCTGCTGCGTGCTCTTACTCGGCGCAGCAGGCGGGTGCCGTTCGACCCCGAGCGGAGTCCAGGGGCTCACCGCAACCGGGTCGAGCGGAGGCGCAGGGCTCAGCGCTGGCGGTTCGAGCCAGAGCGGAGTCGCGGGCCTCACCGCAGGCGGTTCGGCTACGCTCACCGCAGGCGGTTCGAGCCCGAGCGGAGTCGCGGGCCTCGGTTCGACTGGGCTCACCGGAGCCACCGCGGGCGCGGCGACTTCAGGCGGCGGCGTTGCAGCAATTCCCGTTGCGAGCAGCCCGTCCGAGAATGGCGGCACTCCTGGCATTGACGGCTCAACACCCAACGGCGTGCTCACCAAAACGGCGACCACCAAAATCTATGCGCACCTGATGCCCTGGTTTGAAACGCCGGAATCGAATGGCGCGTGGGGCATCCATTGGAAGATGGCGAATCAAAATCCTGACGTGACGGATGCCAACGGCAAGCGACAGATC
>DATJEQ010000518.1:0-4456 GCA_035496495.1 Polyangiaceae bacterium | reverse complement strand
TTTGAGGCTGCGCTCTCCGTGGATTTGGACACCGTGATCAAACCGATCACGTACACGCAGGCTGATATTTGTCGACTGACGGGGATCTGCTTCCCCCCAGGCACCAATCCAAACGATCCGACCACGTGGGACCCGAACAATCCGCCCCGGTTTCCGACCAACGGGGTTAATTTCAACGTGAACACGGTGAATCAGATCGTGTCGCAGGGTGTGAAGGTGGAGCTATCGGTCAATGCGCCCATGCGCTTTGGTTTAGATGCTGCGCTTCACATGAGCGATTCCATGGATTTCAATGTGTACGGCGGCATGTCGACGATGGGCAGCGCGTTCGCGGGGACCAATGTGACGTTCGCGGGCGCCTCGCTCCTGTGGCGTTGGGACGACATCGTGCCCGGCGTGCTGCCTCCCGAGCGCCGGTTGTTGCGTGAGAACTGCGACGACATCGAAGCGCGCTTTCGCACCTGCCCCAATTCGCGCACTTGGTTGAAACCCGAACAAGTACAAGCCGAGCGCGCCGCAGTGGCAAAAGCCCAGGCGGAAAAAGCAGCGAAGCCGCAGCCTGCGCCCGCCGCCGCGCCCACGCCCGCGCCCGCGGGCGGGCCCGCTGCACCGCCCCCAGCCCCCGCTGCGCCCGCCCCGGCGCCCGCGCCCGCACCAACTCCCGCGCCCGCGGGCGGGCCCGCCGCTCCCCCCACACAACCCGCCCCTGCGCCACTCCCGCCCGCTGACTTCCCGCGCTAAACGCGGGAAGAGAACAACGGCCCGCGCTGAACGCGGGAAGAAGACAACGGCCCGCGCTGAGCGCGGGAAGAGGACAACGGCCCGCGCTGAACGGGGAAGAGGCAGTTAGCTCCCGCTGATCAGCACGCCGCGACGAAGGCTTGGCGCATAGCGCTGAGCGTTGCCTCGAGATCAGCGTCGCTGTGCGCGGCCGATATGAACGCCGCTTCGAATTGAGCAGGCGGCCAATACACGCCTTGGTTCAGCAGTGAGCGGTGCCAGGTGGCAAAGCGCTGCGTGTCGCATTGGGCTGCCTCATTCCAAGAACGAATGGGGCCCTGGTGGAAGAACACGGTGAGCATAGAGCCGACGCGTTGCACACAGGCGGTGCACCCCGCAGCGTGAATGGCGTCGTTGATGCCTTGCTCGAGTTTGGCACCAAAGGCCTCTAGCTGCGCGTACAGTGCATCATTGAGCAACTCCAGTGTTGCAAGTCCGGCGCTTGTGGCCAGCGGATTGCCGCTCAAGGTGCCTGCTTGATACACCGGGCCCAAAGGCGCGATCTTCTCCATGATCGCGCGGCGCCCGCCGTAGGCGGCGAGCGGCATGCCCCCGCCCACGATTTTTCCCAGACAGGTGAGATCCGGTTTCAACCCATAGCGTTGCTGCGCCCCTCCAGGAGCCAATCGACAGCCGGTCATCACTTCGTCAAAAATGGAAATCGCGCCGTCTTGGGTGCACAAATCTACGATGGCTTCCAAGAAACCGGGCTCAGGTGGCACGCAGCCCATGTTCCCCACGACTGGCTCGACGATCACCGCCGCAATTCTTCCGGGCATCTTTGCGAACAATGCGCGGAGCTGCGCGGTGTCATTGTAATCGCACACGATGGTGTTCTGGGTCATGCTCGCTGGCACACCCGCTGAATCGGGGCTGCCGAACGTGGCCGCACCGCTGCCGGCTTTTACCAGCAGCGCGTCCGAGTGGCCGTGATAGCACCCAGCAAACTTCACGATCACCTCTCGCCCGGTGTAACCACGCGCCACGCGCAGCGCGCTCATAGTCGCCTCCGTGCCGCTGGAAACGCAGCGCTGCAGCTCTAAGCTGGGGTATTTTTCGCGCAACGCAGCAGCGAAACGCACCTCAAGTTCGGTGGGGGCGCCGAATGAAAGTCCATTGTCACACGCGGCCTTAACTGCAGCGATCACCTGCGGGTGCGCGTGGCCCAGGATCGCGGGGCCCCAGCTGCCGACGTAGTCGATGTAAACGCGCCCGTCGGCGTCGTAAATCTTGCTGCCCAGCGCACGCGCGATGAACAGCGGGTTGCCCCCGACTGCCTTGAAGGCGCGTACCGGGCTATTCACGCCGCCCACAATCAGGGCACTGGCGCGTTCGAACAACGCTTGTGAGTTCACTGCACTTCCTCGCTGGTATGCTCCGCAACACTGCGTCGCCACGCGTCGATCATGGGCAGCGCGTGCTTATCTTGCCAAATGCGACGCGAGAGGCGTGCCAGCAATTGCGGCGCGTGGTCTCCCACTTGAGCTGGATCGGGGAAAACAGCCTGCGCCTGCAGCAGTGTGCGAAATGCAGCAGGGGTGTCTCCCTGTTCCAATTGCAGCCACGCCAAGGTGAGCAGCAGGTGTTGCTTCGGTTCGGGCTCTTCCACGTTGCGCGAGAGCGCGCGATCGAGCGCCAATTTTGCTTCCGCGATCTCGCGTCGGCATAGAGCCACCTGCGCCTGTAGCACGTCCGCCTCGGCGATGCCCCAGGGGGTGCCGATCTGCAAATACAGGGAAAGCGCCCGATCCGCGTGAGTTTGAGCGGCATCAACGTTGTCGGTGTCGATCGCGATCATCGCGAGCAGGCGCTCGCACGACGCTTGCTTGGGCAATAGGCGCAGGGATTCGAAAATATTCAACGCTTCAAGCGCGTCCGATTCGGCGCTGTAATAATTCATCAGGCGGTGATCGATGTGAGCCAAGGCAGCGGTGCTTTCGGCAATGCCCGCGCGATAGCCGGTCAATTCGAAGGCCGCGCGTGCCTCCTGCGCAAATTCGCGGGCCCGCTTCGGGGCGCTTTCTGAATGTGCAATGAAGCTCTGGAGTAAGAGGCATTGGGCCTGCCCCAATTTCTCGTCGACTTCGGCGAAGTAAGCCGCAGCGCCTTCTGCCATTTCGCGCGCGCTTGCAAAGTCACCCTGCAAATACTGAATTTCACCGGCCGCCGCTTGGCACTGAGCCATGCCCTGCGCGTCTTTCTCTTTGTCGAACAACTCGAAGGCGCGTGAAATTAGGCGCAATCCGTCTTTGGCATCGCCGTGGCTGCTCATGATAGTGCCGAGCAGACGCTGACAGTGCGCGACGTTGCGCCGATCGCCCAACTTGTCGAACACGTGCAGCGCTTCCTCCGCGCTCTTGAGCGCCTGCTCTGTTTGGCCCAGCAAGTGCTGGGCTTCAGCTCGCCAGCGCTGCTCGAGGGCCAAGCTTTTGCCCGTCAGGCGCTCGGCGAAAAGATCCAAATCGGAAAGAGTGGAAGCGGGTTGTCGCGAGCCATTCCACCCTTGTTCCAGGAAGTCGAAATATTTTTGTGCCGCCGTTTCGCTTTCGCCCGCGTGCAACAAGTTCACTACGATTTGTCGCATCACGCGGCGCGTGCGGGCGAGTGGGTGCGTTTGTAGAGCGGTGGCCGCGGCACGGAACAAAGTCTGAGCGTCTTGCCGATCAATGAGGCGGTGGAACAGGTGCTCTTGCAACAGCGCGTGCGGCCAACTGTAGCGATCGGCTCCGCGCGGCAGCAAGATCTCGGCTTGTTGCAAACGCACCACCGTTTCGTCGACAGGAAATTTCAACGCTTCGAGCAGGGCGTGGAGCACGGTGCGGCGCACGTCAATGCCTAGAGGGGCCACTGCGTAAGCCGCGTCGCGGAAGGGCTGCGGCAACGCGGCCAGGCGAGCGTCCCACAGATCGGCTGTCGTTTTGGGCCGCACCGCGAGCACGTGCTTGGGTACGCGATAAATGCCGGAGGCGTATTCCAAATCGCCGGCGTGCGCCCAGGCGTACAGCTGTTGCAACGCGAACAATGGGTAGCCGTGACTGCGGCGCGCGGCTTCATTGACTGCCTCGTCGTCGAGGGGCAATGCGGCGCGCACCAGTTCACAGGTGCGATCGCGATCAAGGGGCTGCACCACTAGCACATTGCCGTCGAGCTTCTCGCGCAGGCTGCGCAAGCGCTCGGCGATCTGTGAATCTTTCTCGACTTCCTCTGAGCGCACCGTGGCAACCATCAAAATGCGCTGATCAGTCTCGGTGTCGTGGATGCGAATGAAGCCTTCCAAGGTCGTGTCGGAGGCGTTGTGCAAATCATCCAGGAAGAAAAACAGCGGTCGGCCGTTGGCCAGCCTTCGGATGGTGTGGCGTACAACCAGGCGCTGTGTTTCCCTTGAATCCAGCGAGAAACGCACGCCGCTGGGGCCCACCTTATACTCGGCGCCATTGGGTGTTGGGCGCAACCATTCCCCAGCGCCGGCAACCCAAGCTCGACCCTTGTCGTCGCTGTCACGCACCTTCCAACGTTGCATCAAAGACTTCTCGATGGTGTCTTTGTCGCTGCGCTCAAAATTATAGTGCTGTGTCACGGCACCGACCATGCCGTCCATGGTGCTGCGAATGGGGCGGTAGCGCGCGAACAGTGGCACCATGCGGCCGTCTTCGTGAATGGTGGAGAACAACCATTC
>DATJEQ010000517.1:0-6472 GCA_035496495.1 Polyangiaceae bacterium | reverse complement strand
GCCAAACAACCCTTGCGGGAGAAATGCGGTCTTCACTCCAACTCACACAAATAATGCTGTCGACTTACCTAGTGCTGACTGTGCGGTGCGGACTGTGCGGTACTGACGATGCAGTGCGGACTATGCAGTGCGGATTTCCGTCAACGGCCCGGTACACCACTGAGGATCACCAAAGGTGTTACTCTGGATGCCCATGGCTTGCTGCACCGTCACCCACAGATCGCCAATCGGTCGATTCGCGGGATCTGCTAGCGCGGCCTTGTCGCCGGGGTTGCCCATGAATGGGTATTCCACCCTCTGCCCCGTCTTGAAGCCCAGCGATTGCCCGCCCGCAAGTATCCACACGTAGTCACCCGTCTCGTGCCCTTGCGCGATCTCGGTGAGCCAGACGACGATCGTCTTGTCGAGCATGCCGACCGTCCGCAGACTGTTCAGCGTGTACGCAAATCGATCGACGTACCAGCGATCAATGCCCGTCCATGTGTCCAGATCCGACGAATGGCTGACACTGTGATGATCGGGCGAGCCGGTGTCCTTGAACGGATCGAGCCCTTCTGAAGCACCCTGCCACAGGATTGTGGAGACTCGCTGCGTACCACAGGCAAACCCTGCGGCCAGGAGGTCGACCAACACCTCGCCATTGGCTTGCAGATCAGCAGCCAGGCCGGGAGGAGATTTATCGTCATTCTGAACCGGCGTGACGGGCAGCCCCGCGATGCGGGCTTGCACCGTGTCCGGAGCGCAAACGCCGCCACCGGCACCCGTCGTGGTAGGCCCAGAGATTACCCGCTGACCCACTGCCTGGAGTGAATCAAGGTACAAATCCAGATGCGCCTTGTCTTCGTTGTTGATGCGCGCGCGGAACGTCTGGATATCGTCGTTGACGAAATCCAGCAGCGTTTGGTTGCGGGCCTTGGCCCGTTCCAGCGCCTGATCGGGCATGGCTGGAGCACCGGTGCCGACGCCATTTCCAAACAGATTGGTATAGACGGCGCCTGGATCTTTTAGGAACGGGTACTGACTCGGAGCCTGCCCCTGTGCGCCGCGCCAACTGATCGAATTGCGCCAGTGGGCTGAGTCTCGATTAGGCTCCGGGTTGACGTACATCGGCAGTTGGCCAATGGCGTCGCCGATCACATTGTCGACGGATGGACCGTACGCCAAGCCCTTGTCCGGACCTTGCCAACAGGTGGTGATGCGCACAATATCGTCATGACTGTTGTTGGTCGTGCACACCTTATTGGTCATCCCACGCAGCACGGTGATGTCGGCTTTTTGGCTCTCCAAAGCGGCCAACGATGGACCAAGAACGAAGCTTGCGCCCGTGGTACCGGAAGCGTCGAATGCTGGCATCCCGTCCCGCGATTTGATGAAGCCGTTGGGCGTGAAGAAAATCAGCAGGTTGCCCGCGGGGGTTGCAGTCTGGGCCATGCTGCTTCTGTTGCGCACGAACGGCAGGAGCAAGAGGCCCCCGGCACCGATGCCCCGGAGGATGTTGCGTCGCGTATAAACGTGATGGCGTTTGTTGGTCATGGTTGGACTCGGTTACTGAACGACCGTGTGGATACGATTGGAGCCGGCCTCGATTTCGCTCAAGACAACGGCCAGTTGTTTGACGGCGGAATCCGGCGCGGTGTCGCCCAGCGCCTTGATGGTGCACGCGTCGACCGATGCGTTGAGGTGACGGCCCAGCGCGTATTCGCCGTACTGCCTGGAGAAGCAGTACTCGCCGATTTCACTGTTGCCAATTAGGCCGGCCATTTCCACCGCGTTGTTGTAGGGGCCTGTCGCGTCACCCGCGTCAAGGATTTGACCGCTGGTAATGATGGGCTTGCCGTTGGGGTAATTCTGTTGGAACTTGCCCTGCGAGTCGTAAGCTTCGAAGGCGAGGCCGTACGGCTGGAAACCGCTGTGGCACGCCGCGCACGCGGGATTCGCCGCAGAGAACGCTTGGAACGCTTCGTATGCCGTGGCATCGGGGCCTGCAGACGAGTTGGTGAACGCGGCTGGATCGGGCTTCAGATTCGGCGGAGGAGGACTGGGCACCTTGCACAGCAAGCGGTTGCGAATGATCAACCCACGCTGAATTACTTTGTGCGCCACCGTTGAATCCGGTGAGGCGAACAGCACCGCCGGCTCGGTAACGAAGCCGCTGCGCTGGCCAGCCGTGAGGGTGCTGCGCCCAGGCTGTGTGGCATCGGGGGTCATGGTGCCATAGACCGGCGATAGCTTCTGATCACCGTAGGTGTAAGCCGAGGTCAACAGATCCTTGAAGCTGCCGCCTTGATCCCACACGATCTTGTCGAATTGAGTCTGGGGCTCGCTGCCCATTGCGGTGACCACGTCCGCAGGCAACGCAGTGGCTTGGCGAAGGTCGCCAACCGGGAGGTATTGCTTCCAGAAATCCTCGTATTTGGCGCGTGCGCCTGGGCTTTGCAGCAACCGTGTCGCGTGCGTTGCGCGATCAGCCGGCGTAGCTAGTTGGTTCGCTGCCGCCGCCTGCATTAACATCTGATCCGGCGGAACGTCTGCGATCATGTAGGAGATCAGCTCCGCCTGCTCGTAAGGGGTGAGGGCGACCTGGCCGGCGGTGCTCGCTCCGAGCTCCGTCAGGTAGATCATGTTCGGCGACATCAGCATCGCGCGGATCACGGTGCCAACCGCAACGTCGGCTGAATCCAGTGCCGCTTGACCCGTGAGCAAGGCGGCATAGCGCGTCGTTTCTTCCGCGTTGAGCGGACGACGGAACAGCTTCTGGCCATAATCGTTGATGAACGGACTGCTGCACGTGGGGTCGGCAGCCATAGTGCTCAAGCACGGGTAGGCAGCCAGGGCGGCGGTGGCCGCGGCAGGCGCAAGGGTCGTCCCCATGTCGAAATAGGCGTTTGCGAGCAGCACGTTAACCTTGTTCTCAACGGCGTCGGTGTTGAACCAAGTGCTGGAGCTGATGCCATCGGACGGCAACTTCGTGCCGTCGACCGTGGCCCCGAGCGCCGCCTGAACGGTGTTCACCCACTGCGTGTTGCTCAAGCGGCGAATGCGCGTGCGCTCCAGCGTGGGAGTGGCCGTGGCGGAGCAATCCGCGCTTTGAACGGCGGCGAACCAATCCGTTGGATCCGGAGGCGTGACCGCGGGCATCGTTATTGGAGTTGTGGCTGCGCCGCCTGTGCCGACAACCGGGGACCCGGGAGTGGGCACGCCGTTCATCACCATGGTACCGGGCATCATGGTGGCGTCGCCGCCCGCTGACATGCCCGCCGGGCCAGCGTCGAGCTTGCCGGAGCAGCCGGCGCCCGCCAGCAGCAGCGACAACCCAACCGCCCCGATTACGGCGCGCCCAGGTGCAACCGAACTGCCGGCCGTGGACGCTGCCTTGCCTTGCGCAAAGGGAGAGAAACTCATACCTGCACTAGTCTCCGCAGAACGTGTTGTGACGCACGGATAAAATTGGAGATTCGATCTATTTCTACAGCGGAATGGAAATCTGCATTCACACTCCCTAACCGAGAAGCCAAACAGTTGGATTTCACAAAGACACAATAAACTTCTACCGCTGGCAGAATAAAGAGCGCACACAATCCCACACGGGAATCCATTGTCTCCTGGGGTTGCTTGCCCCCGACTTTTCCCCACGACGGTAAATTCGAGCAGTGAAACACTTGGCCGAAACGGACGCTCAGCGCGGCAAATGCAGACCCATCAGGTCCACCAACCCCTGGGGATTGTCGACATGCACCCAGTGACCGGCCCCCGGCAGCACGTGCACGTGCACTTTCGCCGACACCGGCAGCGCCGCACCGCGCTCGCGCTGCGCCGGACTGATACGATCACTGTGTTCGCCCACAATCCAGTGGGACTCCAAGCCCGAAGTCTTTTCAGCTTCAAGAAAGGGCCAAAAATCCGACGCCGCGTAATCGGCAAGCAACGTCCGAGCAATGTCGAAATTGACTGCCCACTCGTAGTGCTCTCCAACGCGCCGCAGGTTAGTGGTCATCCAGCTGGCAATCTTGTCAGGCAACCCGCGTTCGCGCATCGCGCGCGCGACCTCTGAGCGCTGGGTGATGGGCTGGGCAACGCTGACGGCCGCGGCCATCACCTTGCCCACTTCGCTGTTCTCGTCCAGCTGCACGAGGCCCGGAGAAGTATCCAAGAGCCACAATTGCTCCAATCCTTCTGCGCTGTGTTGGGCGTATTGCAGACACACTTTGCCGCCGAATGAATGCCCAATCAGCGCTCGCGGCCTGCGTCCCAATTGGGCTGCGAGTTGTTCCAGATCGCCGGCGCATGCCTGCAAAGAATGGGGCTCTGGCGCGTTCATCGAGCCCGCGTGACCGCGCACATCGCTCAAAACAAACCCCCAATCCGATCGCGCCGCGTGCAACTTGCGGACGAAGCCTTGCAGATTCTGAGCGGAGCCCAGAATGCCGTGCAACACGAAAGCCAAGTTGGGCGCGTCGATGGAGCCCACGAGCAGGTGCGCAGGAATGAAGGTCACGATAATTTTTCAATTTCAGCTATGAGCTGCGCGGCCAGCTGTGGGCCCTGCTCTTCGTGCTTGAAGAACACGTAGGCTTCCTGCCATTTCTGCTCGACGATGCGCTTTGCCCAATCCGTGATTTCGCTGTCGGTATAGGCAGAGCGCCGCAGTCGCAAGTAGCCGAAGTCGGCTGTTCGGTGCAGCGGGGGTGAGCGCCCTTCCTCGTCGACGTCACCGCCGCACAAGGCCGCACCATGGGCTTTGAGCAATTCCAAAGTGTCGGGCTCGAACCACGACGGATGTCGGAACTCAAAGGCGGCCAGCGCTTGGGTGCCTTGCAGCGCCTCCAAAAACGCCCTGAGGCGCTCCAGATCCTGACGAAAAAATGGCGGCAATTGAAACAAGATCGGCCCGCGACGCTCACCCAACACTTCGCTGGTCTTCAAAAAATACGCGAGAGAATCCAAATCGCCCAGCCGCCCAATGTGCGTGATCTTCTGCGACGCCTTGAGGATGAAACGGAAGCTTTGCGGCACCTGCGTACACCAGCCACTAAGCAGCGAGTCGCGCGGCATGCGATAGAAAGTGTTGTTGATTTCCACCGCGGGCAAGCGTTGCGAATAAAATTCGAGCATTTGCCGCTCCGGCATCTTTTCCGGGTAGAAACTGCCGCGCCACTCCTTGTAGCTGAAGCCGCTGGTGCCCACGAACGCGCGCATAGGCCCAAGGCTAATCAAGCGGACCGATTGGGTGAAGCATTGCGCCTTTGAGCCGGGCGGTGAGGTGTTATCCACCGGCTAGAATCGTCGATTCGGCCAGGCAGCCGCCCAAAAACACCGAATAAAAACGCGGGGGAATAGAGGCGTTTCGTTGATTGTCAGAGGGCTCGAAAGAAGCCGGGCCCCGTGCAAACACCGCGGTGGAACCGCACAGCCGGGCTGCGATATACGGCACGTCCACTTATTTGGGAGATCTGCAATGCAGGATGTACGCGCGCTCAATGACCTCGTCGCTCAGGAAAGCTTGTTCGTCAACAAGCTGACCGCTGAAATCGGCAAGGTCGTCGTTGGCCAGAACTACATGATCGAGCGAGTGCTCATCGGCCTGCTCACCGGTGGCCACGTGCTGCTCGAAGGCGTGCCCGGGTTGGCCAAGACGCTCACCGTCAAGACCATCTGCGAGACAATTTCCGCCAAGTTTTCGCGCATTCAATTCACTCCGGATCTGTTGCCGGCAGATGTGATTGGCACCGTGATCTACAACCAACAAAAGCACGAATTCACCAGCAAGCTAGGGCCCATTTTCGCCAACCTGGTGTTAGCCGACGAAATCAACCGCGCGCCCGCCAAGGTGCAAAGTGCGTTGCTTGAAGCTATGCAAGAGCACCAAGTGACGATTGGCGATAAGACTTACCCACTGCCGGATCCTTTCGTGGTGATGGCCACGCAGAACCCGATCGAGCAAGAGGGCACCTATCCGTTGCCTGAAGCGCAAGTGGATCGCTTCATGTTGATGGTGAAAGTCGGTTACCCCACGCGCGAAGAAGAGCGCCAAGTGATGGATCGCATGACCGGCAGCGCCTCACTCAAGCCGGAAGCGGTGACTACGCCACAGCAATTGTTGGAAGCGCGCAAACTGGTGCGGGATGTGTACACCGACGAGCGCGTCAAAGATTATATCGTCAACATCGTGTTCGCGACGCGCGAGCCGGCGCAGGCGGGCCTGAAAGATCTCAGCGGATTGATTGAATACGGTGCGAGCCCGCGCGCCAGCATTGCGCTGAATTTGGCGGCGCGCGCGCATGCGTTCTTGCGCCACCGCGGCTACGTGACGCCCGAAGACGTCAAAGCCATTGGGCCCGATGTGCTGCGTCATCGCTTGGTGCTCAGCTATGAAGCCGAAGCCGAAGAGGTCACTAGCGAAGACGTGGTCAAGCGGGTGCTGGAGGTCGTCGAGGTTCCTTGAAGCGGTAGCTTCTTGCGCCGCACCCGAATG
>DATJEQ010000516.1:0-2270 GCA_035496495.1 Polyangiaceae bacterium | reverse complement strand
CGCCGTGCCGCTGCGCAGCAGTGCCGCGTCGTCCTCCACGTGTTCAATCACATCGAGAAATAGCGCCAGATCGTAGCGCGCTTCAGCAACATCCGCGAGCTGCCGCACGAAGCGCACCCGGCCACCCTGCAACTTGTGCAGCCATTCATCGGAATAATGGGCATCTTGTGCAACACCTTCGGCAAAGTTGAGCGTTTGAGTCAGCTCATTGATGGCAAAGCCGTCGCCCGCACCGACGTCAAGCACGCGCAAGGTGGAAGGCGGATCAGGGAGAGTCTCGATCAACCGCTGCACGATCCTGATTCGAGCTGTTTCCCACGGGTGGCGAGCGCCCTGGGTGTCTTGGTGCTCGATCAAGTCCATTGTTAACGGCCCATGGTCGCAAGCAGCCCTGTAGCCCGCAAGGAGCCCTATACCCCGCAACGAGCATTGCCCGCCAGCTCCACTCGACGCCCCGCCACGATTGCCTTACGGATCGCGGATGCGCAACACAGCGGCACCGTGGCGGCGGCGGTCGAAAACGCTGATTGCTTGTGCGTGGCTGGCAATTTCGTGCGCTCGCCCCCCGGCGGCTCAGTTCGGCACAGGGCTGCCGCGCGTCACGGCAAACGCCGAAGTGCATTCGCTGGAACGCGCGATGTTCGAGCGCCTCAATCGTGATCGCAAAGCCCATGGGCTCTATCCGTTGGAGTACGACGAGCGCTTAGCAGAAATCGCGCGCTACCATTCCACAGACATGCGTGATCATCATTTCTTCGACCATCATTCGAAGATCAGCGGTGGGCCTGAAGATCGGCTCAATCGCGCGAGTTACCTGTTCCTGACCGCTCGTGAAAATCTTTCTGAAGCCCCGGACGTGCAGAGCAGTGAGGATGGTCTACTCAATAGCCCCCATCACTTCGCCAACATCATGTCGCAGGACATCACGCACGTGGGAGTTGGCATCGTGCACGGCGCGGTGATTTCAAAGGATAACTTGTTGGTAACACAGTTGTTTGCCCGACCCAGCAAGAGCGAAGATCTGAGCGTTGCGCTGAGCACCATTGTTCGCACCATCAACGAACAGCGCCGCACAGCGCACCTGGGTGCCATCAGCCGCTCGTCTTTTTTGGATGATCTCGCGCACCGTCACATCGCCGAGGTGAATCCGCTGGATTCAGGGGGCAGTTTGCAGCGCGTCGCCAAAGCGATCAGTGAAGAGGTCAGTGCGGCTAGGAATTCCGGGTTTGCGAGTGTGGGCCTGAGCACCCAGTTGTTGGCCGATTCCAGCGGTTTCAGTGTTCCCCCCGCGCTCACCGAGCAATCCGTTCACCTGGGCATTGCCGTGCGCAACGCGCCCAACGAGGCGGGCCGCCCGATGTTACACGTGTTGCTCCTCGCCGGTTCGCGGTAAGTAGGGGCGATTCACGAATCGCCCCTAACACCGATTCACGCCGTCTGCCGGCGGCGCCGCTGCACAACGAACAGAGCGAGCAGTGCCAATAAGCCAAACCCGGTTGAGCGGGTTGTAACGCCCACCGCGGAGCAGCCGCCGCTCTTGGAGGAAGCGTTCGTACTCGCGGGCACCATGGCGTCATAGCCACCAATGGGCACCCCGCTGCCGGAGCCAGTGCCGGTCATCGGATTGGGCACGACTTGGGTGACGTGCAGCGTGTGCCAAATTGCTTCGCTGTTGTCGACGACGACGTCGCCTGCACCGCTTTCCGACAGATCGACGATCTTGCGGTTGGCAGGCATGCTGTGATCAGTCGGCATGTAGGGCCAGGTGTTGTTGCTTCCCACGCCGCGGATCACGCCTCCTTGGGGTAGTTCAATGCGCCAGGGGGCGTCATATTGGTACACGCTCTCGGAGCACTCGATCACTTGCTCTGCGGTGTGGCGATTGGAGACATCGGCCAGGTCGGTATTGGTGCTGAACAGCGGATCGACCGTCATTTCATCGGCGGACAGGGTAGTGAACAACCGGGTCAGATACGGCCGTGAAATCAGCAATTTCTGCGTCTCGATCATGGGATCGATCACGTTCTCTTTCAGGGCTGCCATCAATTTCGCCTGATCGAGCGCAATGCGCGCGTCGTCTTGATACAGGTAGGGCGAAGCCAGCAGCGCATCCAGTGTAACATCCGCCGGCAGGGTTATCGCGGCTTGGATTGCTTCGCGAAAGCCGTCGTAGTTCCCGTAGAAGTTGCTCGCAGCATTGAACAGATTGATCCACGGCATGGATACGCCGCCATCGGGCAGCGGTTGGCCGACTTGAATCGGACCGAATT
>DATJEQ010000515.1:0-12178 GCA_035496495.1 Polyangiaceae bacterium | reverse complement strand
GCGTCGTGAGCTCAGTCCGCGAGTTGCCGCGAAGAACAAGTGGCTGCGCATCGAAGCGCTGCTTCGCAACAAGGTCTTTCAGCGCGCGTATGCCGAAGCCCGGAATGCTTTCAAGCAAGGCCTCGGCAATGTGATGTTCCCTGAAGGTACTTACTGGCTAGCGAGATTCGCTGGCGTGTTAGTGCCGTTGCCAGCGCGCTAGCGACTTCCGCAAAGCGCTTTCATCACCAGCACCGAGAGGTGCGAGGCGAAGGTCCGCATGTTGTTCAGAAGAGCCCGCAGCAACGTGTTAGCAAACCCACACTCCGCGGCCCTGACTACTTGCTCACGCGTTGAACAACGAGAAATTGCAGCGGCGCTCTACCCAGAACGCCCACCATCCCACCCGCAAACGCCCCCAAATGCTACGCAACCTCGGAGCGGTTTCGCGCAACCTGGGAGCGGGACTTTAAGAGCGGTTTCGCGCAACCCTGGGAGCGGGACTTTAACCTCGCTCATTCAGCGGCAGTGACCAATGACGACGAGTGAATCGTGATTTCGCCGCGGTCGGTTGAGATCCGGACGGCGCGGCCGGCTTGCAGCTCCCCACTGAGCAGTTTTTCCGCCAATGGGCCTTCAATCAGACGCGCAATGGCGCGCTTGAGGGGGCGTGCGCCGAGTTCCGCGTCGAAGCCACCGCGTTCGAGCAATAAATCGAAAACGTTTTCGCTGACTTCAAGGCGCAGTTGGTGTTGCTCGCAGAGGGCGCCAGCGAGTTGACCGAGCAAGCGCTGAGCGATCTCGCGCACGTCGTCGCGCGAGAGGGGCATGAACACCAAAGCTTCATCGATACGATTGTAGAGTTCGGGGGCCAAGGCAGCGCGCGCTGCCGCGATGATACGCCCTTCGAGTTCGTGATCACGCCCTGAAGCGCCGCGCTGAAAGCCGACGCGGCGATCGGCTTTGGACTTCATCTCGGAAGCGCCCAAATTGGAGGTCAACACAATCACTGTGTTAGTGAAATCGATGGTGCGCCCCCGTCCATCGGTGAGTCGCCCCTCGTCGAAAACACCCAAGAAGGCTTCCAGCACATCGGAATGCGCCTTCTCGACTTCGTCAAGCAGCACCACTTGGTACGGCCGACGTCGCACGGCTTCCGTCAGTTGGCCACCGGCTTCGTGCCCCACGTACCCTGGTGGCGCACCGATCAATCGTGCGATGGAGTGCGGCTCGCTGTATTCGGAGAGATCGACGCGCGTCATCGCGGCATCAGAGGAGAACAATTCCGCGGCAATCGCCTTGGCCGTTTCTGTCTTTCCCACACCGGTGGGGCCCAACAGAAGAAAAGTGCCGATCGGGCGGCGACCATTAAGACCAGCGGCGTTGCGCCGAATGATGCGGGCGATCTTAGCCAACTTGTCGTCGTGACCCACGACGCGTTCCGTCAGAAGCTGCTCCAGACGCAACATGCGCTCGCGATCCGTTTCCAGCAACCGTTCGAGCGGCACTTGCGCTTGCTCGGCGATCACCTCGGCCAATTCCGTAATGCCCACTTCCTTACCACCGCGACGCCGCACGCGGGCGCCGGCCAAATCCAATGGAGCGACGGCCTTGTCGGGCAGAGCGCGCCCGGGCAAATACTTGAGCGACCAAGCGATGCTCAGTGCCAGCGCTTCTGAGCTGAATGATACGCCGTGGTGGCGCGTCAACTCCGGGGCCAAGGCTTCCAAAATCAAGTAGGCGTCTTCGCGCGATGGCTCTTCCACTTCTACTTTGCAGAAACGGCGCGCCAATGCCGGGTCGGATTCGATTGCACGCCGGTATTCATCTTCGGTGGTCGCTCCAATGCAGGGCAATTCGCCACGTGCCAAAGCGAGCTTGAAATCCCCAATGATTTCATCGGCCGCGTCGTTTGAGAATAAGCCGTGGATCTCGTCGAAGAAGAGCACCACGCGGCCTTCTGACGCGAGTACTTCCTTGCGCACCGCCGACAACTTCTGGGCCAACGCGCCGCGCACACCGGTGCCGGCAAGCAGCTCCGAGGTCGGAATCTCGATGATGATGCGATCGTCGAGCGCCGAAAGCGATTCAGCATTGGCCACATGCAGCGCCAGGCCCCGCACTACGCTGCTCTTGCCCACGCCCGCCGCACCCACCAAACAGGGATTATTCGCCTGCCGCTTGCACAGCACATCGAGCGTCTGTTCGATCTCCGCATCGCGACCATGAACTGGGTCCAACTCACCGCGCTCGGCGGCGAGTGTCAGATTGCGACCCAACGAACAGAGCGTCGGGAATTTCTTTGCATTGAGGACGAAACGCGCTTCGCCTCCGCGCGACTTGCGCTTCGACCTCGCTGCGGCGGGAGCGCTGGGCATCCGCGGCGACTGGGCGGCAGCATCGTCCGGTTCGAGAGTAACCGTCGCGGCGCGTTGCACTTTCGGCTTGGTCATCAGCGGCAATGCCATGCCGCGAGCGGAACTGGCCCCACTGCGAAGCGCCGTGTTCTCATCGGCGCGGCGCGTCACAATGGGCTGCCTTCCCACTTGCCCCAAGCCCACGTTCATGGACGACACGCGCAGCCGACTGATATCGACGCCGGATTGTTCCAGCACGCGATAAGCGGCAAAGCCTTTGTCGCTCAGCAACGCGACCAATAAATGGATCGCACTGGGCTCCGGAGCGCGCATGCTCAGCGCGATCTCGCGCGCCTTGTCCGCGACGCGGCGCAAGGCATCCGCTTGATCCCCGGTGGCGGCCCGTGTTGCGATCAGTAAGCTCTCAGCATCGAGGTGCCGTTCTTTGAACAATTGCGCGACCGGGCCACCCTCGAGCGCCATCGCGGCCAGCAGGTGCGCGGTGCTGAAGCGCTCCTTGCGCTTGCTAGCGAGGGCCTCAGCGGCGTGCCTCAGATCGACGAGCTGTTGATCGCGCACCCTGCTGGCTACCATCGCGCCTCCCTGGACTTCGTGGGCCTGAACATCGTGGGTAGATGCCTATTTCTGGCCCGGAAGGGCAAATTCTGGGTGTACAGTCCGCCCCGATGTCGTCCTCGCGCCGCCGCCCCGCCTTCTTGCCCTTACTGGGCTTGCTGCTGTGCAGTTCGCTGTTCGGCTTGGGTTGCGAGGATTTGTCGCGATTTCGCCAGTGTGATCGCCTGAGCAGCAAGGTGAACCCGATGCTGGCCCAAATTGAGGAACTGGGGGCCCAAGGCAAGCAGCCGACCCCCCGCACCTACGCCCAGATTGCGGATCGTTATGCGGCTTTGAACCGCGCCGTAAAAGCCCTGCCCATCACCGACCCGCGCCTGAGCGCGGCGCTAGTGGATTATCAGGGGATGATCGCCACCACGGAAAAAAAATTGCGAGAAACGGCCAGTGCGCTGCGCAAGAACAAGAACCCCCAAGAGCAGCAGAGCCGCTACGACGTGGCCATGTCCGGCGTATTGCAGCAAGAACAAGCCGTTTTAGGCCGGATCCGTGGAATGTGTAAGCCGTAAACTGGCGGCTCGCGACCGACACGCGCGCCCCCAAAACATGCTAGGATAAAATACAATGCAGCGGCGATCCACGCTTGTGCCCCGTCGAGAAGCGATTGCAGGAATTGCGTCGCTGGCCACTGCACCGCTGATCGGCTGTGAGAGCGGTGGAGTCGCGCGCAGTGCGGATCACGGCAAACGCAAGGACGCACCAGCGGCGGAGCCTCTGGTAATTGTCCCTGCGGTGCACACCACCGACGGCAATGGCGCCACTTTAGCGCGCGTCTTCCCTTCCCCCTATTTGCAGAACTTGGATCCGTTCGTGCTGCTGGACGACTTCAACGTGGGGCCGCCCGCCGGGTTCCCCACTCATCCACACCGCGGTTTCGAAGCGTTCACCTATATGGTGCAGGGTGCGTTCCACCACATCGACAACTTGGGCAATGACAGCGCCATCTCCGCCGGGGGCACGCAGCGCTTCACTTCCGGGCGCGGGGCGTATCATTCCGAAATGCCCGCGACGGATGGCGAAAATCGTGGGCTTCAGCTGTGGGTGAATCTGCCCCGACGCTTGAAGCAAATGAATCCTAATTACGCCGGCAACGACGCAAGGACGATTCCCGAAACTCGCAACGCAAGCGAGAAACGGCGCACCGTCGTGGGCGGCAATTCACCGGTCGAGCTGCAAACTCAAGTGAGCTACATGGATATCACGCTCAATGCCGGCGCGCGATTTCAGCACACTATCGAAGACGGCTGGAACACCATCGTGTACGTGATCAGCGGCGCGCTCGAGCTGGCAGGAAATCGCATCGCCGAGCAACAAGCCGCACTCCCTAAGCCCGGCGAATTGTCGCTACTCGCCGTCGGCCCAACGCGCTTCGCCTTCCTCTCTGGCAAGCCGCACCACGAACCGATCCTGCACCACGGCCCGTTTGTGGATTAGGTCGCCAATTCCCGGGTTGATTTTCTGGGGCCCAATTCCCCTCCCGGGTTGATTTTCTGGGGTGGAGGCAGAAAAACCACGCAACCATCGGCCCACAGTGACCGACCCAGCGCGCCGCCGTGAAGCGGGGGCCCGGCATTTTTTGCGACCACGGAAATCAACCCCGGAGTGGGCCATGCAGGCCCCCTTGACACCCCAGGGCGCTTGGCATTAATGACCAGCGAGTCAGTGACTGATCGGTCACTGACTGACGGTTCAGTAATTCCGCTATGGCTCGACAAAGCGACCCCAATGCCCGGCAAAAGCTGCTGCGTGCGGCGCAGCATGTGTTTGCAAGAAAGGGGCTGGATCGCAGCAAGGTTGAGGACATTACCCAGCACGCGGGGCTTTCTAAAGGCGCTTTCTATCTGCATTTCAAGAGCAAAGAGGCGGCCTTCATCGAGTTGCTCTCCGGGATGCTCGAAGCGTTGGGCAAAATCGCGCTCGACATGGATCGCTGCATTGCGGCGCGCGAAGCCGGGTCCTTGGCAGATTTTTTAGACGAGTGGCTCAACCGAGACACGGAGCTGTTCGAGTTCGTATGGCAGAATCGTCAATTGATGCGGCTGACCTTGGAAGGGGGCGGCTCGGCCCATCACCTGCACCTGATTGACGACTTCGCCCAGCGCGCACAAGAGGTTTCGGTCGAGTTGCTGCGTTCCGGCGTCGCGGCCGGCTTTTATCGCAAAGATCTGGATGTGGGGACCGCCGCGGCCTTCATTGCCGGGGGCTACGACCGCTTCGCCCGTCAGCTGGTGCGCGAGACCAAAAAACCGAATATTCGCGAGCGGATTATGCATTTGCAGCGCATTGCCGTGACCGGCGTGGGTGACGCGAAACTCGTGCAGGCGCTGCAGCGTAGGGCAGTGGGCGGCGATGGAACGTCTAAGCCGGGGCCAGCCAAATCTAGCGCTGCAGAAACTGTACCCCAATCCGTTCGCCGTAAGACCCGCAAAGGTCGCAACACAATATAAGTCTTTCAGGATCACTTTTTATGGCTTCAACCGAGCGGATCGATCTCATGGCAAGCGAGAGCAGCAAGAATGAACCCAAGAGCGTGAAAGCGCCTTTGGGCGGCATCGTGGTGGTGATTGTGTTGGCGGCGGTATTCGCTGTGTGGACGGGCATGCGCATTGTCAGCGCAACCAAGGCACAACAAGCCGTGGCGGCCAAACGCGATCAGGAGGCCGCGCGCACCCAAGCTGAAATGAATGCGCCGAAGCAGGTCCGTGTGGCGGCACCCGTGCAGCAAACTTGGCAACCCGCGGTGGAATTCGACGGCACGCTGGCAGCGATGCAATCCGCGGGCTTAGGGTTCAAAGTGGGCGGGCGCATCAGTGCGCTGCGCGTTCATGTGGGCGACGCGGTGAAAGCCGGCGCTCTCTTGGCCACTTTGGACGCCACCGAAGCAGCCGCACAGTTGCGCGCCGCTGAAGCTCAAACGCGCGCCGCGGATGTCCAATTGAAGGTCGCGCAAGATGACGAACACCGCACCACTCAGATGGTGGCCTCGGGTTCCATTGCGGAAGCTGCCGGCGTGCAGAGCACTCAAAAATCTGCACTGGCCACCGCTCAACTCGATGCCGCACGCGCTCAAGCCGCTTTGGCTCAAGTGACGCTGTCCAATCATTCCTTGCTCGCGCCGTTTGCCGGCACCGTGACCAAAGTTCCGGACGGCATTGGCGCAGTGGTGGCGCCGGGCGCTATGCAATTTGAAATCGTCGATGTGCGTTCATTGAAATTGAAGAGCACCGTTTCGGAGTCCGACGCGGATCTGTTGGCCAAGGGCGCGGCGGTGGAAATCGAAACGCCCTCGGGCAGCGTGACCGGTGTACTTTCAGCGGTGCTTTCCTCTGTGGATCAGAGCACACGTCGCGTCCCGGTTGAGGCAGTGGTCGATAACAAAGACGGCAAACTGCGTTCGGGTAGTTTTGTGCGCGCCCGGGTGGAAGGTGGCAGCCCCATTTCGGTGTTGAAGCTTCCGCAAACGGTGCTGCGCCCCGGATCGCAAGATGAGATCTTCACGGTCGATGGCGACGCCCTGCGTTCACACCATGTGATCCTGGCCGTCGATAAGGACGGTTCGCTGCTGGTGCGCGGCGGGCTTACCGCCAACGCTCGCGTCCTGCTCTCGCCCAGCGCGGAAGCGAAAGAGGGCGACCACGTCGTGGTCCAAGCGCCGTAACCTGAGATCATTCCATGAATCTTTCTTCTATCGCGATCCATCGGCCGGTGTTCACCGTGATGGTGACACTCGCGTTGCTTGTTTTGGGCCTCGAGGGATTTCGCAGGCTGGGCACAGATCTATTCCCGGATGTCACCTTCCCCATTGTGATGGTGACGGTGCCGTACCCCGGTGCCAGCCCCACCGAAGTGGAGAGCCTCGTCAGCCGCCCGGTGGAAGACGCGGTGGTCAGCTTGAACGGGATCGATCGCGTGCGCTCGTTCTCGCGCGAGGGCTCGTCACAGACGATGGTGCTGTTCAACCTCGGGGTCGACATCAGTGAAGCGGCCACCGAAGTGCGCGAACGCATCTCGCAGGTGCGTTATCAATTTCCGGACGACACCAAAGAGCCGATCATTCAGCGTTTCGATGTCTCTGCCGCGCCGATCATGACCTACACGGTGCGCGGCCCGCAGTCGCTTTCCGAGCTGCGACGTTATGCCGACGACCAATTGAGACCCGCGCTGGAACAAGTGCCCGGCGTGGCGGCGGTGGAGGTGCGCGGTGGGGCCGAACGAGAAATTCGCGTGCGCCTATTGCGGGATCGACTCGATGCGCTTGGTTTGAGCCCCGGGGGCGTCGCGCAACGCTTGCGCATGGAGAACTTGAATGTTCCTGCGGGGCATTTCGACGAAGGCGATCGCGAAGTCAGTGTGCGCGCTCTGGGCGAATTCACCAGCGTCGAGCAAATCCGCGACACCATTGTGGCCACCGCCGCCGATGGCTCTTCCGTGCGATTGCGCGATGTGGCTAAGGTCGACGACGATTTCGCCGAAATCCGCAATCAAATCCGCGTCAACGGCCAGGATGCGGTCACCTTCGACATTCGCAAGCAATCCGGCAAGAACACGGTGGAAGTTGCCAACGGCGTGCAGCAGCGCATGGCGCAACTGAACAAAGGCTTGCCTGCGGGAATGAGCACCGCGCTGGTCATCGATCAGTCGCGCATCATCGGCGCACAGGTCAATCAGGTTGAACACGACATCTTGTTCGGTGGCCTAATGGCCGTCTTGGTGATCTTGCTGTTCATGATGGATCTGCGGTCGACTGTGATCAGCGCTATTGCCCTGCCCACCAGCGTGATCGGCACATTCTTCGTGATGTACGTGATGGGCTTCACGCTCAACATGATGACGCTGTTGGCCCTGTCGCTAGCCATTGGTCTGTTGATCGACGATGCGGTCGTGGTGAGGGAAAACATTTTCAAGCATCTGGAGCAGGGCAAGCCGCCCATGCAGGCCGCTTTGGATGGCACCAAAGAAGTGGCGCTAGCCGTTTTCGCCACCACACTCACCATTCTCGCCGTGTTCATGCCCATCGCCTTCGTTGAGGGCATCGTGGGTCAATTCTTCCGTCAATTCGGCATCACCATTTCAGCTGCGGTGGTGATCTCGCTGTTCGTCGCCTTCACGCTCGACCCCATGCTCTCGTCGCGCTTTGCCAAGACATTGAGCAACAAGGCCGACACCTTTGCCTGGCTCAAGTACCCGTTCGAAGTATTCTTCCGGGGCGTTGAGCAAACCTACGCGGCGGCGCTGCACTGGGCCGTGCGCCACAAATTGATCATTGGGGCGCTGGCCATCGGCAGCATGTTCTTCATGGGCTACATCGCCAAGCTCACTGGGCAAGAGTTCGTCAACTCTGAGGATCGCGGCCAATTCGTATTGGAGGCTGAATTGCCCGCCGGCACTTCGCTCACCGAAACCGCCGCGCTCAGCACCGCGGTGGAGCAAAAACTACTGCAAAATCATGAAGTTACCGTCGTGTATGCCAGCATCGGCGAGGGCGGGCAATCGAACAAGGTGAAATGGCGCGTTGTGACGACGCCCAAGAATGAGCGCACGGTCACCCTGGCGGATCTGAAGCAGGTGGGCCGCGATGCCACTCAGAGCTTGCCCAAGAACACTCGCGTTTCAGTGACTGATCCACCGTTCGTAGAAGGCGCGGCCACGGAAGCACCGATCATGATCAACGTGCGCGGTGAAGAATTCGCCGATATTGAGCACGTGGCGCGACAGATCGAAGGGATCTTGCAGGCGACCCCCGGCGTGGGCGACATCCAAGTCCGCTATTCAGCCGGACGCCCCGAGTTGGAGGTCGCCATTGATCGCGTGCGCGCTCGAGATCACGGTCTGTCCGCCGCGGAAATTTCAATGGCGCTGCGCACGGCCATCGCTGGCGACGAGAGTGGCAAATTGCGACAGGATGGCGACGATGTCCCAATTCGAGTGCAACTCGACGAAGCCTTTCGCGGCGATGCCAAGGCGCTCCAGAATTTGACTTTGCAAACGCCCAAAGGGCCGATCAAAGTAGCGGATGTCGCCAACTTTGACCGCGCTGATGGCCCGCAGGTTATCGAGCGCGAAAACCGCAACCGCCAGATCACCATTTGGGCTAGCCCCATTGGTCGCCCATTGGGTGACGTGGCGCAGGAATTTCAACCGCAGATCGCCAAGCTCAAGCTCTTGCCGCGCATGTCCATCGTGTACGACGGCCAGCTCAAGATGATGAATGAGAACAACCAGAACATGGGGCTCGCCTTGTTGCTCGGGGTGGTGTTCATTTACATTGTGCTTGCTTCGCAGTTCGAGAGCTTCATTCATCCGCTCACCATCATGATGACGCTGCCCTTAGCGCTGGTCGGCGGGATCTTGGCTCTGTTCTTGACCGGTAATACGCTGGCGATGGGTGCGTTGATCGGCATTGTGCTGCTCATGGGCTTGGTGACGAAGAACGCCATTCTGCTCATCGATCGTACGATCGTGCGTGTGCGCGACCACGGTGAAACGCCGCTTCAGGCCATCTTGGAAGCCGGACCAGAACGCTTGCGCCCCATTCTGATGACCAGCACCGCGATGGTGTTGGGCATGATGCCGACGGCGATCGGCAAGGGCGAAGGCAGCGAGTTCCGTTCGCCCATGGCCGTCGCGGTGATTGGCGGCGTAATCAGCTCCACCTTGCTTTCATTGGTCGTGGTGCCGGTGTTCTATTTGGCCATTGAAGGCATGAAGAAATGGCTGAAAGAGCGAGGCAGTGCCTTGTTACGCCGTTCCAGCAAAAAGACCGAGCAACCACGACCGAGCAAGCTGCCGGTGAGTGCGTCAGGGAGTTTGAATTGATTATGCTTTTCCGTGCCACATTACGGGGCTCAACACTTGCGTACATCGCGCTGTGCTCTTCCGTTGCATTCGCCCAAGCCCCCGCAGCTGCACCCTCTGCAACGGCAGCGGTGTCCCCGGCGGCGGAGCCTCCACAGGGCGAAGCCAGCAAGACGTTGGAAGAGACGCTGCGCGTGATGATGATCGGCGGTGGACTCACTTCCGACACCGTTGTTGCTCGCGCACTGCAGAACAGCAACGAAATCAAAGCCAAACAGCAAGCCATCGATGCGGCGGATTGGGGCCTTTCGCAGGCCAAGGCGGCTTACTATCCGCAACTGATGCTCTCGGCGCGCTACACGCGCTATTCTCACATCAACCCGGTTATCTTCGGCGCTGGAACGGTTGTGACCACTCACACACCCACTACTGGCGAGCGCCCCATCCCCGCAGGCGAGCAGCTCTATGCTGTCAATAGCCCGGGCTTCGGCTTTCCAATTTTCGAGAACAGCTACTCGCTGAGCGCTACCTTGAACATCCCCCTTTCCGATTACGTCTTGCGGGTGTCGAATGCCGCGGGTGCCGCGGGTGCCGCCAAGTCCGCAACCGAATTGGAGGAAAAGAGCACGCGCGCGGCAGTCGCATTGGACGCGCGGGTTGCCTACTACCAATGGATCCGCGCGCAGGGCACACAGATCGTGGCCACTGGTGCCTTGGCTCAGTCACAGGGGCATTTGAGTGACACCCAGAATGCATTCGCGGCGGGGCTGGTCTCTAAAGCGGATGTGCTCCGCGCGCAGAGCCAAGAAAAGAGCGCTGAGCTGTTCTTGGAGCGCAGTCGCGGCAACGTGGAGCTAAGCGCCGAGAAGCTGCGCTCATTGATGCAGGATTTCAGCACGCCTCGCTTCGAGGTGGGCGAAAATATCATTGCCGATCTCCCCCCCGGCAATTGGCCCAATTTTGATGCGGCCTACAGCGAAGCCATCGCACAACGCCCTGAATTGCAGTCGCTGCGCCAAATGGAGCGCTCTGCTCACGATCAAGCAAGTTTGGCTCGCAAAGCCGATCTGCCGCGCCTCGATGCGCAAGCCGGCGCGCAATATGCGAACCCCAACCCCCGCTATCTGCCCCCGGAGGATAAATTTCATGGCACCTGGGATGTGGGCGTGGTGCTGAGCTGGACGCCCACGAACATCTTTGGCGCCGAAGCGGGCGCCCACGTCGCTGAGGCCAATGCCGCCGAATTCGCAGCGCAACAGAGTGCCCTGAAAGAAGCACTGCGCTTGGAAATCGCTCACGACCTACAAGCTGTGAAAGAAGAAGAATTCGCCCTCACCGCGACCGCCGAAGGCCTCACCGCGGCCGAAGAAGGCTACCGCGTGCGCCGCGAACTCTTCCGCATCGGTCGCGCCACCTTGGTCGAAGTCACCGACGCAGAGAACGAATTGACCCGAGCACGATTGGAATCGGTCAACGCACACATTGATTACCGCATCGCGAGGGCGCAGTTGGCGCACGCGTTGGGAAGAAAGCCGTAGTGAAATTGAGCTGGATTGCACGCCCAACGGTGGGCGGCTATCCTGACCGCTCTTCACGAGAATAAGCGCCCACAGAGGCAGTTAAGCGGCAATCTGACAGATTGCGCTTGCTTGGGATAGGATTCCACTCGCATGCGCCGGCAGCGTCCCGAAACGAGTCTCCTGCCCAAGGCTTTGCTCGCAAAAAGCCACGACAAGCGGTCCATGCGCGTATCGCAGGAACTGCTTGAAAGCGCAACGCTGGATGTCAGCGGGATTTACTCGCATCTTCGTACGCGACCCGAAGGGCTTACAACGCAAGAGGCAGACAGGCGCCTTGCAGAATACGGCCCCAACATCTTGGTTGACGATCAACACCCCTCGTTCTTCACACTGCTCTTGCGCGCGGTGTTGAACCCGCTGGTGATCCTGCTGGCTGTGCTTGCGGCGGTGTCCGCCGTGACGGGCGATCCTCGCTCGGCAACGATGATGCTGCTCATCATCTCGCTGAGTCTCGTGCTGAAACTAATTCAGGAGACCAAAGCCGGCAACGCGGCAGCAAAATTAAAGGCCATGATCTCGATCAAAGCCACCGTCGACCGAGACGGAGCAACTCACGAGATCCCGATCGCACACCTCGTACCTGGGGACGTGGTGCAACTCGGCGCTGGGGACATGATCCCTGGCGATGTGCGCATCCTTACCGCCAAGGATTTGTTTGTTGTCCAGGGTTCATTGACCGGTGAGAGTTTTCCTGTCGAGAAATTCTCAATCGCAAAAGTCAGCGACGCGTCATCACCACTGGGGCTCAACAACATCGCATTCCTGGGCACCAGCGTCGCCAGCGGTTCGGCCAAGGCGGTTGTCGTCGCCACTGGGCAAGACACCTACCTCAAT
>DATJEQ010000514.1:0-17769 GCA_035496495.1 Polyangiaceae bacterium | reverse complement strand
GGGTTTGCCCAGTCGCCGATCGCGGTGCTGAGCCGGTCAGCGGATGATGTGGCAGGTGCTGTCGATGCAGATCTCACCCGATCCGCAGACACTCACCTGTTGCGACTCATTCCCACAGCTAACGCGCTCAGTCCAAAGCCCCAAGTGATTGCGCTGGTCGACTTGTTGGAAGGGCAGCCACACCGGGGCGGAAGAGGGGTCGCCGTGTCCCACTCGCGTTGGCTGGAACAATGACAGCCACAGCTGCGGCAGCCGCTCGCTGGGATCGGGGCGCGCGCTGTTCTCCAGCAGGTACCCGTAGTCAATCTTGCTGTTGAAGGTGAAGAACATGCTGCCATCGGGCTGCACAAATGGCGCGAACTTAGGCAACGACGAGGTGTTGCCAATGCCTTGAGTGGCGTTGGATAGCTCAGTGATATCCCCGCCGTCTGCGTGCACAACGCGCAAGCGGGCGCTGGGTTGATCGTAACTGACGCTGAACAGGGGGGCGGAGGCGAATACGATCCATTTCTCATCCGGAGACCAACTGGGATAGAAATGAACCTCGTTTGGTGTGTTGACAATGACTTGAGCGGGGCCGAATTGATCGTCGTGTAGGGGAATGATGGCGATCTGCCCCGTGGTCACGCTCCAGAATGAATCGGGCGCGTCGGAAAGCGTCACCACCAATTTATCGTCGTGGGGTGCGAACTCAGGGAAAAAGGCGGTCTGGTTGCCTCCGAAGAAGCTGCTGTCGGCCTGCGCCAACACGGTGTCCGTCGCCGTGTCCGTCAAGGTCAAGCGACCATCGTAGGCGACCACCACGCGTGAGCCATCGCTGTTGAGCGCCATCATGGAGCTGTTGCGTGTGCCTTCGCTGTCGATCAGCTTGTGGGCTGGGTCGGCGGCATCGGCGACTTGCAGGTAGCCCGCTGCCGCATCTGAGGTGAACGCAATCACATTGCCGTTGCGACTGACTGCATGGCATCCGCCGCAGGCGCTGGGATTGCTCTCACTCTTAGGGGCAATCCAAGGCACCGCCTCGGTTGCGCCGAAGGGCAGTCGGTAAGTGCCCCCTAAGGCGGTGGACCAGTAATAGAAGCCGCCCGTAATGGCGCCCCTGGGGAACTGTAGGGTGACGCTCAACGAGCGCACGATCACTTCAGCGTCTTCAGACAGCGTGCCGACGGTGGCATTCACCTGGGCGCCTTCGTTCTCTTCGGCCAGACTGCGCCAGTGTTCCGCCGGTAGCGCATAAACGCAGCGGTCGCTGACGCTCTCATGAGGAGGCGGGTCACACGGAACCAGGAAATCGTATTTCCTTTGTGAAGAGCCCGCCATCGCCACAATCTGGATGTCGAACCATTTTTGCGCGGTGGATTTGCGCTTGAATTGAAAGACAATATTCGACAGATTGATGGGGTGAGCTGAGCCATCGAGTGGGTAAATAATTTCAGGCCGAGAATCCGTGCCTTCCACCGAGCCGCCAAAGGCTCGGGCCGCGGCCTGAGGAACACTCGGATCTTTGTAGCAACGGTCGCCACAATTCCAGTTGGGGGCGGGCCGCGCTGGCGTGGGTAGTGACGGTTCGGTATTGAATCTCGATGCAGAAGCCTTGTCGGCGGGCGCATCGCACCCGAGCGCGATCACCAGCGCCGCGAGGAAGGTAAAGGCCGCCCTCTGACTTTTTGCTCTATTGTTGAGTGCCGCTCGGTCCACTGTCAGCTATTGTAGCGTGGATCGATGGTGCGCCCACAATTGTCCGGTTTTGCCCTGGTGTTTGTGTGGGCATGCCAGGTCGACCCCGTTTACCTGGGGCCAGTCGACATCCAGCAATCACACCACGTCGTAACGGACGCCGGCTTCTCCGCGAATGACGGCGCGCCGGCCGTCGACGCCGCAATGACGGATGCTGCGTTGAGCGACGCGCAAGCGGGTGACGCAAGCTTGGACGGTGGCACGCACGCTGTGTGTGTGCTGCCCACTGATGCGGGCGCGCCCACTGTCTTGCCGATGATCGTCGATCAGTACTTTGTGCCCAGCGGGTACGCGGGTGATGCTGCGCAGGGTGCCTTGACCGCGCAGCCGCAATGCACGCTGATGCGGCAACCCGGCGCTCAGGGTAACTGTTACACCTTCAGCTACACGCCAGCGCCGTCAGCGGTTCCCGGCGGTGCATCGTGGGCGGGGCTGTTCTTCCAGTACCCTGTTTCCAATTGGGGTGGGCAGCCGGGAAGGTGGATCGAGCCGGGGGCCAAGCGGGTGACATTCTTGGCGGCGGGCGCTCAAGGAGGCGAGATCGTCACCTTCCGTGCTGGGGGCGTGCGCGATCCGGCGGGCACTCTGGGCTGTAAAGACGATTTCACGCGCGAGATGACTGTGCGCCTGACCACGGATTTTCAGCGCTACGAAATTGATCTGCAAGGCGCTTCTTACACGCGAGTGATCAGTGCCTTCAGTTGGAAGATCAGCCGAGTACTTTTCAGCGGGCAAACCCCACAACCCATCTCGTTCTCATTGGACGATATTCGCTGGGAGTGAGTTCATAGGTGTACGAACAATCCCAACGCCACCCTACCCACCAGGCCGCGGGTGTCGTTGAGCAACGTTTGGTGTTCCTGGCCATTGGGATCAACGCCCACCAGTGTGACCCGTTGCTCAAGCAAATGCGATCCAGCCGCTCCCTCAAGACGCAACGTGGCACTGGAATCAAAATTCCAATCCAGGCGCAGGCCCAGCAGCAACGCGGCCCAGGTGCGCGCCCCGCTGCTTTGCCCCGTTGTGGGGGAAGCATTGGTGCGACTGCTCGTGCGACCAACAGTGGACCCCACACACAACGCCGGCGCCCATTGCTGACTCAAGGCCACCTCAGCGCAGCCCTGGGCTTCTGCATTCAGCGCCGCGTAGTGCACGGTTGCGCCAAGGGCCTTCTGATGGCCGCCATCCAGATAACTCGCACCCAGCGCAAAGGTGGGGCGCACCGCGGCGACAATACTGGTGCGCAATTCCACAAGCGCCGCCCCGCCCCAAGCAACATTCGGGAACAGGCCGGGCAGCGCGAGCCCCAGTGCACCCAACGACCACTGGGCGCGATCGGGAGCAGTGTGCTCTTTCCCGCGATGCTTTTTGCGGGGCTTGGCTGCCGGTTGTTTTTTTGTCGGTGTGGCGGGAGGCTGCTCCGGTCCGGCGCCGAGCACAGACGGATCGATCGCCAGGGCGGTCATCAGGGCCAACGCGTCGGTCACCTCGTCGCAGCTCTTTCCGGAAACCGAGCGCGCTGCGCTAGCAGTGCGCTGCTGGATCACCAGGGCCCCTCCGAATTGGTTTCCTTCCTGATCGATGGTGAGCACGAAGGTGCGCGAGCTCGTGTTTTCCCCCGGGCCCTGAGCGGTGAAGGTCGCCTTGGTCGTGTAGCGCTGAACCCGTCGGATGAATTCACTCCGATCCGGGCAGCTGCCAGGAGCCTGGTAGCGCAGCAGGGCGGTCTCCTGTTGCACCTCGGGGTCAGCCGCCGCGCCCGGCTCGGCTTGGGGGGAGTTGGCGGGCGCTGGCTCTTGGGCGCGTCCGTTGGGGGCCACGCTCAGGCAAAAGGCCGCGATCAGCAGCGTTGTGACACAGTAGCCCCTATCGCCAATCATGCAGCGTCGCCGAATTTGCGGCTTGGGCCAGCAGACCACCTCTTGACCCTGGGGGGCAAGCCTCCCGGCACCGGGGCTGGTCGGTCGGGGGTTTCTCCCGAGAAATTGGTGAAATCGGCCTGTCGCGGGGCGGTTTTTCGGATCAGGCGCGGTGGGGGCGGAAATGTACGATTACAATGGCACTCAGTGGCGTTTTCCCCTTCATGGATCAGCTGGGCTGGGTCTCGTCCGCCGGGCCCCTCACCGCGGCATTATTGCCGTTGGCCGTGCGCGGTCCGTTGCTGTCATTCGGAGTGCCCGATTGCGCAGTGCCCGATCGCGCAGTGCTTGATCGAGCAGTGCTCGATCCCTCAGGGGGCCAGGGGATGCCCATGAGCCAGGCGCGGGAGAAGCGATTTTCCGAGTTGGCCGTAGCCAACATGGATTTCGTGTGGCGCTGCTTGAGGCGCTTGGGGGTGCAGGAGGCCGACGCCGACGATGCGCTGCAACAGGTGCTGCTAGTGGCCAACGCGAAGCTTGATCTGATTCCAGAGGGGCGCGAGCGCGCGTTTCTATTTGCGACCGCGGCGCGGGTGGCCGCCAACGCGCGTCGCTCTGTGCGACGGCGCGAGGTAGCGATGGAGCAGGTTTCCGTGCGCCCCAAGGAGCCGCAGATCAGTCAGGAAGCGCTCAGTGAGCAACTGCGGGCTCGCGCGTTGCTCGATGAAGTGCTCGAAGATCTGTCGGAGGATTTGCGACAAGTGTTTGTATTGTTTGAAATTGAAGAGATTGCCATTAAGGACATTGCAGAGATGTTGGATCTTCCGATCGGCACTGTGGGCTCGAAGCTGCGCCGGGCGCGCAAGTGCTTCAGTGACGCGGTGAAGCGTTTCAAGGCGAAAGAGGATTTCTCCGCTAAAGAGGGCACATGAGCCTGCAACGATTACTGGATGATCCAGAAGCCGATCTGAATGAGATCGCTCTCTTACGCGCGGGCAAAGCCGACGGGATGTCGGAGGAGACGCGCCGCAAGGTGTTAGCCGGCATTGGTGTGGGCGGCGCGCTGGTGGGGCTTTCTGCAGTGAGTACCCAAGCGGGCAAAGCGGTGTGGCCCATGTGGCTGAAGAGCGGCCTGCTGCTTTCAGTGTTGGGCGGCATCGCCGCGACCGTGGGCTTCTTTGGCTTCGGTTCGCATTCGGCTTCTGTGCCGTCCGCAAGTTCCCCTGTGGTGATCTCTAAGGCGACCTCGGCGGTGCCAACCAAAGTCGACTCACAGTCGCAGGGCCCCGAAGTGAGAGGGCCCGGTGTGCCGGTGTATCAAGCGTCGGATTTGCCGCTTGCCCCCAGTGGCTCTGCAAGTCAGCCCACAGCGAATCGTCGAGTCGCGGGGGCTGCTGCTCCAGGTGACACGGCCAGTGCTGCCGCGACGGGCGCGAAGCCCGCGTCGGTGTTACCTGCGCCGGTGTTACCTGCGCCGGCTGCCGGAAATCTGACGGCCGAGCTCGCTGCGCTCAATGTTGCGAAGACGCAATTGGCAACGGGTGATGCCGCCAGCGCGTTGCGCACGGTGCAGCAGTATCGCACCGCGTTCCCGCAAGGGAAGCTCGCACCCGAAGCCACTGTCGTTGAGGTTGAGGCGCTACTGGCTCTGGGCAAAAAGGCCCAGGCAGCGACGGTGGCGGGGCCGCTGCTGAAGAGCGACAGCCCGTATGCCGCGCGCCTTCGCTCCTTGCTCGGTCAGAACTAGCGGCCCACGCACATGCAATTGGCAACAGTTGCCCGACCTTGAAACGGCTGTTACGACCCGTCGCGAGCTGCGTAATGGGCCGAGGATCGAATTCAATGCCGCGCCATCGAGGCAGCGCTTTTGGCTGCTGCTGTGTGCTGACGCTGCCCGGCTGTGGCCAGTTCTTTGACTCTGGCTCGCATTACCAAGATCCGGTATTGCAGCACACCTTCGCGGTGTCGAGCGCGTTCTCCGCGAGCGGCGCCATGGGTGACGGCGAGGACAAGCACCTGCTCGCCATTTTCCCCAAGGAAGGAAGCGAGGACGCGTGCACGGGCTACATCAAGCGCATGCGCGACACCGCCGGCAACAGGCCCCAGGGCAATTGCTATCGCTTCGAATACAACACGAACGGCATCGACAACTGGGCCGGGGTGTATTGGCAATCCCCCGCGAACAACTGGGGCCAGTTGCGCGGGCAGCCCATTGCACCCAGTCGATTCGATCGACTGCGATTCAAAGTGGCGTTGATGAAGACTGCCGCGGACGGTTCGCTTGAGCCAGCAGCAAGCCGGATGACGTTTTGGGCTGGTGGTATCGGTCATGGCCCATCCGCGGCGGCACTTGCGGCTCAAGCCGCGGGCGAAGCCGCAGCCATCGACGCGGGGATCGCTCCCGTGGATGCAGGGCGCCCATCGCTGACGACGCTGTACTACAAAGACGCATTCAAGACGGCGGAGCTGGTGCGCGCGGTGTTGCCTGATGCGGTAACGGGCGATGCGAAGTGGAATGAATTTTCCCTGCGCATCCCACTCACTACCACGCTGCCCAACGACCCGCGCGATCCGCTGCGCAGTAACGAGCCGGCGTTTGGTAAGCCGTATCAGCGGGTGATTGGGGCCTTTGCGTGGGCGCTGGGGCACCCTGCCGGCACGCTTCCTGGCACTGCCGAAAAATTTTTGATCTTCATCGATGACTTGGTGTGGGAGGAAGCGGAATGAGGTTGTGTGGTCGTGTTAGGGAGTGGGGCTTTGCAGCCGGGGGCCTGGCGCTGAGCGCCTGCACTGTTCCGGCTTCTGGTGTGGGCGATCATTGGAAGCCACCTTCCGACCAGTGGCAACTGGTGTGGAGCGACGAGTTCGAAGGCCCTGCTCAAAGCGCTCCCGATCCAACCAAGTGGGCGCAGTATGTGCGTGGCTGCAACTACAACGACGAGATGGAGTTCTACACAGACAGCCGCAACAACTCCTACCTGGATGGTCAGGGCAGGCTGGTGATCCAAGCGATCCGTGAAGATTACGACATCAACCACAAGTTCACTTCGGGCCGCCTGGAAACACTGGGGTCCATGGAGCAGCTCTATGGAGCCTTTGAAGCGCGCATCAAGTTGCCTTCAGGTAAAGGCTTGTGGCCGGCGTTTTGGCTTTTGGGCAACGATTTTTTGAACGCGCAAGGTCAGCCCACCTGGCCGCAGGCGGGTGAGGCGGATATCTTAGAAATGCACGGGAGCAATCCGCATCAGATCAGCGGCGCGATCCACATGCCGGGTTTCTGCGGCGGAGGCGGCACGCAGTTGTGCATGAGCGGTCCCCTGTCCCGCGATTTCGTGTTGCCGAACGGCGGTTCGTTCGCGGATGACTTTCACGTGTTTCGCTTCGAATGGGCCGACACTGGCATGCGCTGGTTGGTCGACGGCAAATCTTTCCACGAGCGTTCCAGAGCGAACATGGAAAAGTTGGGAGTGCCATGGGTGTTCAATCACCCCTTCTTCATGATCCTCAACCTCGCCGTGGGCGGAGCGTTCGACGGCAATCCCATTGCCACCACGGTCTTCCCCCAACAGCTGATCGTCGATTACGTACGCGTTTACACGCTGCCCGGTATGTCTGGCCCCACCCAAGGCCCACCGCGCAGTACCGCCTCCAGGCCCGATTTCCCCAATCTCAATTGCCCCAGCCGCGACGCGGGTGTTGCCCCACTAACGTCCGACGCAAGCACAACCAGCGCCCCCGCCGCGCCTTGATGTCGCTTTCAGGCCCTCTCCCAGGTTGATTCAGAACCAGCACAAATTATGCTGGATTTCCGCAAATCAGCCGGTGTCCACGGGGCTTGTGAACGGCATGAAACAGCTTTATTGTGATTGATCGGGGGCGGCCGCGTGAACGGGTACTTCGCTTACTATCTCGCTTGGATATTGCTCTCGTATGCACTGAGTTCACCATGGCTTCTCGCGGGGCTCGTGGTGCTTGTCGTGTTGCATCGGTTCGTCCCTGGGCCAGGGCCGCTACTGCGGATGTTTGGTCGGGCACGCCGCTTACGCGCTCAAGTCGAAGTGAATCGCGCGAACATCACGGCTCGACGCGACCTCGCGGAAATCTACCTGGATGGCTTGCGACCGCGGGCCGCCATTAAGTTGTTGGAAGAAGGGCTAACACTTTCTCCTAACGACGCGGAGCTGCTGTACCTGATGGGGCTGGCCCTGCACCGGGCGGGGCGTCATGAGAAAGCGTTGACGCCGCTGGTGCGCGCGGTCGAGGTGGATCCACGAATACGTTACGGATTGCCCTACTCCGTCGCGGCTGATGCGCTGGCGGCACTGAGTCGTTGGGACGGGGCGCTGGACGCTTGTGAACGCTACCTGTTGGGCAACAGCTCCGATGTTTCGGTCTACACGCGTTTGGCTCGGGCCCAAGCGCGTACGGGCGACCACGCCGCCGCCCACAAGACGTTGTTGGAAGGCTTAAACACGTGGAGCGTGCTGCCCGGGAGCATGAAGCGTCGTCAGTTTCGTTACTTTCTTGGAGCTCAGTGGGCGCGTGTCACGGTGCTCAAGCAACCGTTTCCAATCTTGCTGCTGCTTGCGTCGTGCGGCTTGGTCTCATTCGGCGTCTGGCATCTCTACGGACCTGTGATGAAATGGTTCAGGGAACCCTGGTCGCTGGCCTCAGGCGACGTAGACCCCCGGCTGTACGACGGTTTCCGCCGCTGTGGCTCGCAAAGCACCGGCGACTTTGTCGGCAAATATCGAGTGATTGAGCCTGCCGCAGCTGTGGCCGTTGGCAGCGCATCAGCCACTGCAAACACAGCACCGCAACGGTCTGGTCCGGAGGAAAAAGACTCACAGCATGGTCTCCTCGAAGAGTTTGCAAATTTCGAAATCCGCAATGATCGCATCGTGAGTGGTACCCGACCGCTGATTCAGGAGTTCTGTCTGACCCGAGTAACGGAACGCACTCCGACCCTCCTGGTCACGCAAGCTGTGTGGCACGAAGACGTCGACGATCCAGGCGACGCCTCGATGGTGACGCTGCGCCTCAACCGCCGAGACGATCAACTCGCCATGACGCTGGTCCCATTTGACGATGATAACGACGAACCCTGGGTGATCAATTTTAGGCGGGAGTAATCGGGTGCAAGAACGTGCTGAGCACGCGCTGGTTACTAACGACCCGCAACACCCCGGAATCGTGACACTTTGCGGGCGGTGGCCAGGCGACTTTGAGCAGATTATTTTGTGAGTATCGGTTAATCTCGCAGGTGATGCGACGGTTGGTGGCAGGGGCGCTCGTGAGTTTGCTTGCTGGCGGGTGCTCGGGGACGCAATCGGCGCCCACGCTGCCAGAACCCGACGTCGATTTGGGGCTCGGGGACGTGGTGCTGCTCACCTGGACTACACGCGCCCAAGAGGGCCTGCTGGGGTACGCTCTCGAACCGGGCCGTATCAGTGTGGATTCGCACCGGCGCGTGGTGGAGGGAGAGCCGCGATTCGTGCCCAACGCGCAGAAGATGCACGTGGTGGTGAGCAACGGGCAGCACGCAGACGTGCACGCGGGGATCGGTTTGGTTTCCGCGGGTGGGGGCGCGGAGCATGCGACACACGTCGAGTACGACGTCACGGTCACGGGCTATTTGGAACTCGCACCGGAAGCGCTGCACTACCTGAAGAGTTCTGGATGCTGCATCAACGGCAACACCAGCACTAGCTGCGGAGAATGGTACGTAGTGCGCTTGATGCGCGGCAGCGGCAAGGCCCAGTACTTGCAAAAGCTCGGTGTCAACGTGGACGTTCAGGGTGCCAACGTGGTGCGGGCTAGCGGTGGCACCACATTTCAGCGTTTGAATGAGATGAGTTTTGAGGACACGTATTTCGCTTACGAAGTAGTACCGCTTTCCGGTTTGTGCACTCAGGTACCGCCGGACGAGGAATTGGAAGCCATGAGCGTGCAGGCGCCGCCCAATTGTTGGGCTCAGGTGGTCAACCCGGATGGCACGCGCAATTCACACTCTTGGTACCTGCAGTCACAGGATCTGTGCGCTGCGGTAGCGCGGAATTTCTGCAAGAACGCGCCCGCTGCCGCGGGTTGTCACGTCACTTATGGTGGCGAAGGGCAAACACAGCAGGTCGCGCTGTCATCCACGTTGACACCCACGCTGGCTCCGACGCCGACCACAGCGCAGCCGGTAGTGGGTGCGAGCGCCACGGCCGGCGCGGCGGCTCCGACGCAAACGAGCCTTGTGGCGGGAGGCGGTGCGGGGGGTGCCCCCGCGGCGAGCGCAGTCGAGCCGCTTGGGGGCACGGGCGGCGCCGCGACGAGCAGCGACGTTAACACTGTGAAGCTCGGCGCGCCGACCGCCGGCGACGGCGCACACCGTGGGGGCAGCCACAAACCCAAGAAGCGCCGTTGAAGGCGTTTCGACGACTGACCTGTTCCCTGACAGAGTTGGGGGAGGAATGGATCGTTTGAAAATTCGCATTGAACATTTGATATTTCAAGCCGCGGTTGGTCTTGCAGCGCTCGCTTGCGGCTCGAAGTCATTCGATGTCACTGGGCATGACGGTGGCGGCGCGCTCGGGCAGTCGACGCGTGACGCTGCGCCCCCCAGGGTGGATACGGGGTCAGTCTTGGCCGACGCTGCGACATCCAAGATGGATGCGGGTGCAGCCTTGGCGGACGCCGCAGTACCCGCGCCCGATCTTTCGAATCAACTCTACGATCCCGCGGTTGTGCTCGATGTCGATATTTCTCTCGCACCGGCGGACTGGGACGTGCTTCGCACCCAGACACGGACCGTCACTGACATCCTGTCGAACTGCGCGCAGGGTCCCTTTCCAGACCCATTTACCTATTTTTCGGCCACTGTGACTGTTGCCGGACAAACACTGACGCAGGTGGGGGTGCGAAAAAAGGGATTCTTGGGGTCGCTCGATGAGCTGAAGCCTAGCCTCAAGATCAAGTTCAACGAATACATACCGGGCCAAAAGATCCTTTCGCTTGATGGCCTTACCCTCAACAACTCAAAACAAGATCCTTCATACGTGAGGCAATGCTTCGTTTATGAAAGGTTCCGAGCAGCCGGCATGGTCGCACCCCGTTGCAACTTCGCTCATGTGCATGTCAACGGCAACGACATGGGCATTTATGTGAACGTTGAGGCGATCGATGGCGATATGATGGATCGCAACTACAGTGATGGAAGCGGAAATCTGTACGAAGGCACGCTCAGTGACTTTCGCGCGGATTGGACAGCCACCTTTGAGAAGAAGACCAACAAGGTGTCGCCCGATCACAGCGATATCGATCTCCTAACCTCTGCCCTCACCGCAGACGACGCACACCTAGTGGGTGCACTGACGCCGCACCTGAACCTGGACCAGTTCTACAGCTTCTGGGCCATGGAAGTGCTGGTGACCCATTGGGACGGCTACGCCAATAACACCAACAATTTTTACATTTACCACGACCCGACGTCGGACAAGTTCGAATTCATTCCTTGGGGCGCGGATGCGACGTTGCTCAATGGTCCCCGTCCATTCAATCCCGATAACCTGACTTTGCCCACATCGGTGGCCGCGAACGGCCTGCTGGCGCACCGGCTGTACCTGTTGCCCCAGACGCGCGATCTGTACCTGGCCCGACTGCGTTCGCTGTTGGCTGCCAGCTGGAACGAGACACAGCTGATCCAGGAGATCGATCGCATGGCGACACTGGTACTGCCCATCGCAGACCCCGACGGGCAAAAGAATGTGGCCGCCGCGATCGAAAGCGACCGCGCGTTCGTGCGCACCAGAAAAAACGCCATCCTCGCTGAATTGGACGCGAGCGCCCCGGTGTGGCCCGCGCCGCTACCCGATCTGCCCTGCTTTGCTCCCATCGGCAGCATTTCCGGCACATTCTCGACAACCTGGGGCACCGTGGGTGCGATGAATCCGTTCCTGACGGGCAGCAGCAGCGTTATGGGAACCCTCAACGGAATGACGCTGGCGGCAACCGCGCCCTTCGGTGCAACCGCGGGCTGGGAGCAAAACCCGCCGATGCTGCCCGCACGTGCCTCGATCGCCACCATCGCCAGCCAGGCCGACGGCACATTCTTGCTGGAAAGTTTCGTCGTACCCCCTGCGCTGTTCACGAACGGCGACATCCCAATCGACATTGTCAACGTCTTCGGAGCCGTGCTCAAGTTTGACCCCGCCACAAACGCACTCTCGATCCTGGCCGTGTTCCTCAACGGCACCTTGCACCTCGACATGTCCGGAACAACGGATGGTGAAGCAGTGACCGGAACCTTCACTGGAACACTGAGCAAATCACCGTTCTGACACCTGCGCGCACAAGGAAACCTCAGTGCAAATTTGAGCAGAGATTATTTGGTGGGGATCGGTTAATCTCCTGGCGTAGACGGGAGAAAGGGGATGAGAGGTCTTTTTGGTCCTGCGGTTTTTGTCTTAAACCGCCTGCGCTATCCGCAGAAATTCCTGCTCATCTCGGCGCTGTTTGCGTTGCCGCTCGGTGTGGTGATGAGCTTCTTCCTGTCGGTTGTTGAGCACGATGTCGAATTCTCCAGTCGTGAGCGGTTGGGTATTGAGTACATCCGCCCGCTCGATGACGTGGTGCAGCACGTCCAGCAGGATCGGGCGCTCACCGTTGCGTTCTTGAGTGGCGCGTTGGATTTCAAGACTCAGTACGAACACAAGCAGCTTCAAATCGACGACGATATCCTGCGGGTGGACGCCATCGATCAGCGTCTGGGAAATTTATTGGAGAGTAGGGCGCGTTGGACCGCCATCAAAAAGCATTGGGGCGAGCTGAAGGCGTCCGTCGCAAAATCTTCTCCGCAAGAGATGGCTGACGCGCACAAAGCGCTGGTGGCGGAGGTGTTGCAGCTGATCAAGCACGTGGGCGACACGTCGAATCTGATCTTGGATCCGGATCTTGATACCTACTATTTGATGGACGCGTTCGTGAACAATGTGCCAGAGGCGGCCGAATATCTGGGCCAGTTGCGAGCCCTGGGCGCATTGACACCGGTCGACAAGCCGCTCACCATTCAGCAGAAAGAACGATTCACCTATCTCAGCACGTTGGCCACTGCTGCTTACGAAAAACACCGGCGCGGTATGGATGTGGCCTTTCGCTTCAATCCCAGTTTGCAACAGGTGCTCGACGGAAGCTTGAACACAGCCATTAGCAATTCGGCACGGTTTTTGGATTTTGTTGACGATCACGCGATCCAAGCTGACCGCTTCCACGTGTCCAAGTCTGACTACATCGCCACGTCGACCGCCGTGATCGATCTGTCGTTTGTGCATTGCGCCGCCATTGCTGATGCGTTGGACCGCCTGGTTAAGGTGCGGGTGGATAAACACGAACGCACCCGGCGCCTGGTGGTGCTCTTGTCTTTGGTGATGGCGGTGCTGGTGATCTACGTGTACGTGGGCTTTTACCTCTCTGTGCGACAGACAGTGGCAAGCTTGCGGGGAGTTTCTGGGCGGCTGGTTCGAGGCGAGGCCTCCAGCGAAGTGGTGCTCGCCAACCGGGACGAACTGGGTGACGTGGCGCGGGCGTTCAACGACGTAGCGCTGGCTCTGACGACCACCAATCTGAGCTTGAAAGAGGAGGTACAGCAGCGCAAGGTGGCCGAGCAAGCGGCTGAACAAGCCAATCGCGCCAAAAGCCAGTTCTTGGCCAGCATGAGTCATGAACTCAGAACGCCGCTCAACGCTATCATCGGGTACAGCGAGATGTTGCAGGAGGAGGCAAGCGAAAAGCAGCAACAGGATTTTATCCCCGATTTGCAGAAGATCCACTCGGCGGGCAAACACCTGTTGCAGCTGATCAATGACATTTTGGATTTGTCGAAGATCGAGGCCGGTAAGCTGGATCTGTTCCTGGAAACGTTCAGCGTCGAGGCGTTGGTCAAAGACGTCACGCAGATGATGCAGCCCATTGCAAAGAAGAACAGCAACACCTTCACTGTGCGCTGTGACGCGTCAGTCGGGCAAATGCACGCGGATGCAACGCGCGTCAGCCAGTGCCTGTTCAATCTTCTGAGCAACGCCTCGAAGTTCGCGCAATCTGGGGCAGTGACGCTGGATGTGTCCGCGTTGGCGGGCGCCCAGGAGGCGGTGTGCTTCAAGGTCAGCGATACCGGAATTGGAATGACACCCGAACAGATGAAGCTGCTGTTCAAGCCTTTTACGCAGGCCGACGCATCGACCACCCGGCACTTTGGCGGCACAGGGCTGGGGCTGGCCATCACGCAGCGGTTTTGCCAATTGATGGGAGGCTCGGTATCGGTCGAGAGTGTGTACGGCAAGGGCTCGACATTCACATTGATCATCCCGCGTAACGCCGTGCCGCGACCGCTGGATATGGTTCACAGCGATCCCACTCCTGCGACCCCCAGCTCGTCACAGGGTGGTGGGAAACACGGCACCATATTGGCGATCGATGACGACCCCGAGGTGCTGGAATTGCTCGATCGCTTCATGAGCAAAGAAGGTTACCGCGTTATCAAAGCACGTGGCGGCGCAGAGGGGCTGAAGCTTGCGGCCGAACTCCACCCCACCGCGATCACGTTGGATGTGGTGATGCCGGGAATGGATGGTTGGGCGGTACTGCGGACGCTCAAGACGGATCCGAAGCTGTCAAACATTCCGGTGGTGATCGTGACCATGACCGACGACATGGCGCAGGGGTTTGCCCTGGGCGCGGCTGAGTTCTTGGTAAAACCAGTGGATCGCGCGCGCCTGCTGGAAATCGTCGACCAGGCGAAGGCTTCAACTCCACCCACAAAGGTGCTGGTCGTGGAAGACGACCCAGCGAGCCAAGAGGTGCTGCAGCGGCTGCTGCTCAAGGCGGAGTGCGACGTTTCCACTGCAACGAACGGTGTGGAAGCGCTGAAACGCATTGAAGCCAGTGTGCCCAATTTGATCTTGCTGGATTTGATGATGCCCTTGATGGACGGCTTCGAGTTGGTGAAAAAGCTGCGCGCCGATCCGCGTTGGCGTTCGATCCCCATTGTTATCGTCACGGCCAAGGATCTGACGGACGAGGACAGAGCCAAATTGAACGGGCATGTCGAGCGTGTTTTCAAGAAAGGGACGTTCGGCCGTGAAGAGTTGCTGCGCGAGCTCGGGGCCTTGTTGCCCAAATCCGACAGCAAGCCGGCTTCGTTGCGCCCCCCGCGTGCGTGAGAAACACTGTGGCCAAGATCTTACTCGTCGAAGACAACGAAATGAACGCCGACATGCTCTCGCGTCGACTGATCAAAGCGGGGCACGAAGTGCATCTGGCCCAAGACGGCGAGCAAGCGGTGTCGATGGCCGAGTCATTACTCCCGGATCTGGTGTTGATGGATATTAGCTTGCCCGTGTTCGACGGCTGCGAAGCGACCCGTCGCATCCGGGCCAATCCGACCACGCAGGATATTCGAGTGATGGCGTTGACGGCCCACGCGCTGCCTTTCGAGCGAACGCGGGCGATGGAAGCGGGTTGTAACGATTACGACACCAAGCCGGTGGATTTCGAGCGCCTGCAGCGAAAGATTGCCGCGCTCCTGGGAGGCTAACGGTCGAGCGCTTCAGCCGTGCTTGCCGTTGCGGTGTTGCTCCTCAACGTGGGTGGGGCGCTCCCCACTTTCCAAAGCTGAGGGCTGCGCGGGGATTTCGCCGCTCACTGCCTCCACTTGGGTGGGTTCATCACCGACCACGGCCGAAGCAGAGGGCGCTTTTTCGGGAGTCTGCTGTAGGTACTGCCCGAGCTCCGGCACGGGCCATTGTGGCTCCTTCCAACGCCGGGCCCACACTTCCACGGCTGCCTGAAGTTCGTCCAACATTGGCCGATCTTTGGGCTCACGCGAAAGCGCTCCCATAATCGCGCGCACCAGATCGTGGGGCAAATCAGGGCGCACGGTGAGCAACGGCGTGGGCGTCGCGTGCAACTGTTTAACCGCTTGCTGCACCGCAGTTCCTTCGATTTTGGGGAAGGGGTGTGTGGCGCTGAGCATCTCAAACAGCGTGACCCCGAGGCTGTAAACATCCGTTTTCGCGTGCGAGGCTTCGCCCAGCAGGCGCTCGGGCGCCATGTAACGTGGCGTGCCCGCAGCCATGTTCTGGGTGTTCACAGTCGCCGGTTGGCTTTCCACTAATTTTGCGATGCCGAAATCCAGAACTTTGACTACTTCCTCGCCGTTTTGCCCCTTGCTGAGCATGATATTGGCCGGCTTGATGTCGCGATGAATCAATCCCGAAGCGTGCGCCTCGCGCAGCGCATTGCACACCGGGCTGATGATCTCCGCACAACGGCGGAGCACCATGGCGCCGGTTCGAGCGATCTCATCGGCCAGGGAAATGCCTTCCAGCAGCTCCATCACCAGATAGGGCACCCCAAAGCGGGTGTTGGCGGCGTCGATCACTGCGACGGCATTGGGATGGCGCACGCGGCAAGCGGCGATGCCCTCTTGGCGAAAGCGCCGCACGATTTCGTCGGAGTGGAGCAACTCGGCGTGTAGTACTTTAACCGCCACTTCTTTCTGCAGCGCGAGGTGCAGCGCTCGGTAGACGGTACCAAAGCCTCCGTGACCCAAAACGGCGTCAAGGCGGTACTTGTCATCCAGCAGCAAACCAATGCCAATCGATGGAGGCGGGCTGGGGGCTTTAGGCGCGCCGTGGGCGTTGCGCAGGTGAACACGCATCCGCGCCAGTAAGCTCTCCAGGTCTATCGGTTTGACCACGTAATCGTCCGCGCCGTTGTCGAGGGCTTCCACCAAGTCACTGGTGTCGGATTTTGCGGTCGCCATGATCACCGGCAGAACACTGGAAGGCCGGGTAGTACGGATGATGCGCAGCACCTCCACGCCGTTCATTTCCGGCATCATCACGTCGAGCAACACCAAGTCGATCGGCTGCTCGTCAATGATGCGTAGGGCTTCGGCACCGCTGAGTGCCGAAAGTACGTCGTAGCCGCGCTTCTCCAATCTGCGCTTGAGCAGATCGACATTCATCTCGCTGTCGTCGACAACGAGGATCTGTTTCCGGAGGTCAACCACGGCCGTACTTGGGCAGCAGTTAGGCCGCCCCCAAGCTCGCCATTGTAACCCAAGGTACGAAAGGTGGCACGCGGCACGCCGCGCTTGTTCCAACGCCCCGGAATTCCCTCAAATTGTGGGCAGTTGGCACTCCGAGCGGGGAGCGACAGCCCTGCGGCTCACTGCATCGGCATAACCCAGCCAATCGAGCCAATCGAATTGCGGGGTCGCGTGCAGCCATGCGAGACGTCGACTGGGCGATCTTGCCCGACTGGGCGATCTTGCCCAACTGGGCTTGCCCAACTGGGCGATCTTGCTGAGTACTGGGATTGCAGGCATAATCTTGGCAGGGGTTCGTGTTCCAGCGGAGGGAAGAATGAAGCGCGTGCAAAGTGCGACATCGCGGATGCGCGGTGCGTTGGCGTGTGGGTTGATCATCAGTGGTTTTTTGACGATGAGCTGCGGAGGTGGCGGGTTGGGTACCCCTGTCTCGCAGTTCCCTTCGCGCGACGCGTTGGATAGCGCGGCCGACGACAGCGCAACCCCCAGCCCGTCAGGGAAGATGATCGAACTCGATCAATGGCAGATGGCCGCGCCCGCGGCGGAACTCGACGCGGTGAACCAGAGCCTCACGGACGGGCTCCGGCAGCGCCTCAGTGCGTCGGACAAAGCCAAGTTCTCGCCTGAGCTCGCTTGCGCAGCGCGAGAAGCCGCGCGCATCTACGCCGAGCACGACGCGTTGCCGGATTTCGGGCTGCAGGATTACCTGGTGATGCGCTGCGGCGGCAGCGCCCTGTCGGTGCAGATGGCGGTCGCTTACATCGAAACACGCCCCGACCAATCTGACGCTCAAGTGCAGAGCGGAATGCAAAAGTTCACAGACGATATGATCGACGCAGGGCTGCAAGGGCCGCACATCACCATGGGCATCGGGTTCGCGCGGGGTGCAGCGCGGGCCGCTACGGTGATCGCCCACAGTTCACTGGCCGCAGAGATCAAGTACGCCCCAGTTCTAGCCACCGGCAGTGAAGTCAAGATCAGTGGCACATCGTTTTCGCTAGCCGACAGCATTTTGGGGGTGATCACCTCCGGGCAATACGGCGTTGCCCTGTGTCAACCGGATCGCTCGGTGAAATTGCC
>DATJEQ010000513.1:0-6064 GCA_035496495.1 Polyangiaceae bacterium | reverse complement strand
GCCGGAACCTGCGTCCCCTTCTTCACGATAAACCAGCGCTCCGCCATCTTGGCGGCACGCTCAAGCAGACGCGAATGCAAGTAGAACACATCGCCCGGGTATGCCTCGCGCCCCGGAGGCCTGCGCATGAGCAACGACATTTGCCGATAGGCAACGGCCTGTTTCGACAAGTCGTCGTAAATGCACAGTGCGTGCTCGCCGGTATCGCGGAAAAATTCCGCAATCGTCACACCGGAATAGGGAGCCAAGAATTGCAGCGGTGCGGGGTCGATGGCGGTGGCTGCAACCACCACCGTGTACTGCATGGCGCCGTGACGCGTCAGCTTGTCGACCACCTGTGCAACCGTGGATGCTTTCTGACCAATCGCGACGTACACACATTTTACGCCGGTGTTCTTCTGATTGATAATGGTATCTACCGCGATGGCGGTCTTGCCCGTCTGCCGATCGCCGATGATCAACTCGCGCTGACCGCGGCCGATCGGGATCATACCGTCAATGGCTTTAATCCCCGTCTGCATCGGCTCTTTCACCGGTTGACGCTCTAAAATGCCGGGCGCCTTGATCTCGATGCGGCGGCTGTCTTTGGTGTCAATCGCGCCCTTGCCGTCAATGGGTTGGCCCAGCGCGTTGACCACACGACCGAGCATTGCGTTGCCCACCGGCACGCTAGCAATACGACCGGTTCTCTTGACCTCGGTGCCCTCGCGCACCGCCGAGGCTTCGCCCAAGATGGCGACACCGACGTTGTCGCGATCCAGGTTCATCGCGAGACCGAAAACACCGCCCTTGAATTCAACAAGCTCGCCGGCCATCACGCTCTGCAGGCCGTGCACGCGGGCAATGCCGTCGCCGGTGGTGAGCACCGTGCCCGTCTCAGCCACAACCGCAGCGCGGTCATAGTGCTGAATTTGCTTCTTGATGATTTGGGAGATCTCGTCGGCGCTAAGCTGCATGGTTTTGGTTTCCTTGGAGGGTGCCCCTAGTGGCACTCATGCTTGAAGTCTATTGGCTGAACGGGAGGCCCAATTAAGAATGGGCAGCCGCGCTCACAGATCGAACAACTGCTGCTCCATCTGGCGGAGCCTTCCACTCAAACTGCCATCGATGCTGTTATCGCCAATGGTGGTGACCACCCCAGCGATCAAGCTTGGATCCAGCTTCTTTTCCATCACGATGCGCTTGCCGGTGCTCTGTTCCAGCAGACGCACGAGTTCTTGGCTGTAAGCCTCACTCAAGGGCTCGGCGGAAGTGACCAGCACGCGCACGACCTTGTTGTGCTCATCCGTCAAGCGGCTGAGCTTCGCCGCAATCTCCGGCAAAACGGCCAGCCTGCGACGCTGCGCCAAAAGCTGCACTGCGTTCTTGGAAAGAGTGGACAATCCCAGACGAGAAGCCAACTCGTCGACCAATTGTTGACGTTCTTTTTCGCTGGAAATCGGATCGTCGACCACCGCTCGTAAATCGCTGCTGGCGCGATAGGCCTGAGCCATCGAGTGAAGCTGCTGATTCAAAGCGGAAAGCTCACCCGTCTCCAACCCCAGTTCGAAGATCGCACGGCCGTAGCGCTCAGCCACTTGCTCGAAGCTCATGCCACACCTCCGCGGGCATTCACGCCCAAAGCTTGGGTGACACTGGCGGCCAATGTCGCTGAGTACTCCTGCAGCGTGCGCTCTTTGTCGCTCGCGGTCAGATTGCTCGTGATCAATTGCTGCGCGGAGCGCAAGGCGCCCTCAGTCGTCTCGCGGATCAGCTGCTCGTGCGCGGCCTTCATCTCTTGCTCCACCAGCAATCGTGCGTCTTTCTCCATCCGCTCGCGGCGCTCGTTGGCTTCGCGCAGCACGCGCTCGCGCTCGAGTCGCGTCGCCTCACGGCGCTGGGCCGATAGCCGCGCGATTTCCTCGTCGATCGCGGCAAGCTTGCGCTCGTACTCACCCAACTGCTCAGAGGCCGCAGCCTTCATCTTCGCAGCCTCATCAAATCCCTGTAAGATCAATTGCTTACGCTTCTTGAGCCCTTCGCGCACCTTAGGCGCTCCGGCGCGGTAGAGAATGAAGAACAAGATCGCGCTATTGATCAGCGACGCCCCGTACGGAGCGGGCATCCCCACCGGACGAAACAGCAAACTGGGCTCTACTCCCGCTCGCTCGCCGAGCATCCCGTAGAACCAATTGATCTCTCCCGCTCCGTGCTCTTCTTCAGCGTGGCCGGCTTCGTGCTCGCCGTCCGTGGCAGCTTCGGCCGAGCCTTCTGTTGTGGAGCCCTCCGCCGTAGGGGCTTCTGCTGCCGACGCTTGAGGTTCCTCTGCCCGAGCGGACTGAACCAGCGGTAAAGCGAAGGCCCCACACAGCACGATCAACGCGAAGGTGTGGACGTGTTTCACAAATCCCTCCCCAGCACTCGGCTAGCGATCTGATGCGCCAACTGCTCAGCACGCTTGCCCAGCTCGAATTGCAGGGCTTGCACGTCCTTTTGGATCTGAGTGCGGCCTTGAGCCACGATGTCCTGGGCCACTTTGCGACCTTGAGCCAGGATGTCTTGCTCCACGCGCAGGGTTTCGATGCGGATCTTTTCGCGCTCGGCGGCAGCGGCCTGATTGACGCGCTCCAACTCGCGCTCGTAGCGCGTGAGGATCTCGCCGGCTTGCTCTTGCATCTTGCGCGCCTCGGCCCGTGCCCCTTCCGTGCGCCGTTCGCGCTCTTCGAAGATCTTGAGCACCGGATCGAACAACAGCGGCTTGAGCACTGCGATGAGCAGCGCAAACAGGACCATCTGCACCAGGAAGCTGCGATCGAAATCGATGCTCACTCCGCCACCGCTGCTCATGGCACTGTTGCCCATTACGCTGGCTGCCAAAGCGCCAATGACCGGTTGCGTCAAACTCCCGCTAGAAATCAGGCCCGAAAACGCAATCTGCATGGGGGTTAATGCCTTTCCGGCGCGCGGCTCGTACCATCATGGCCGCTTCCTGTCAAAGGCCCCGATATGGGCAAATTTCTTCAGGATTCTCACTGCTTACGGAGGGGCAATTGCAACGCGCAGTGATTCCCAATCAGGCTCAGTAACGGACTGCACCCCGGCTGACCCCAAACGGCGCAAGATCGCCTCGAAGCGCTCGCCACTCGTCGGGTGTTCGGCATTGGGCACAAGGGCAACCAGGGGCATCAACGCAAAGGCTCGCTCGGTAAGCCGCGCATGGGGCACGGTCAATTCCGCTGACGCTACCTGGACGCCCGCGATCCACAGCAGATCCAGATCGAGCGTGCGCGGCCCCCAGTGTTCTCGGCGTTCTCGGCCGTGAGCCGCTTCGACCCCGTGCAACAATACGAGCAGCTGATGGGGGTCCCCGGCAAACGCGATGCGAGCCGCAGCGTTATAGTATTCGCCTTGAGCGGGGCCTCCCACCGGCGCACTGCGAAATAGAGGTGAAAGGGTGATCACTGAGGTCGCCTGCTGTAGCGCGCGCACGGCACTGATCAGCGTCGGCACGCGAGCGCCCAGATTTGACCCAAGCCCAATCACTGCATCGAGCATCGTGTGTCACATACCGCGTCCAGGGGGCGGTAGGGGCAATTCATGAATCGCCCCTACGGCAGATGAGGTATGGTGCAAGCGCGAGGCCCAGCGATGACCGATATGACCTTTGGCGAAGCCTTTGTAGTGGTGTTCCTGTTCGCCATGGTCGTCTCTGCGCCCTACTGGCCCAAAGTGGGGGAATGGCTTTTTTCGCTATTCGATCGCGGTGGTAGGGGCAATTCATGAATTGCTACCGATGATGATGATCGCACCTGCGGCAATGGCTTAGACTGCGGCCGTGCCAGCACCTGCCAGCGCGCCACCGGGGTTTTCACCCCAGCTCATCTGCGTGTGCGATTTGCACGCTGAAGCAGAGCGTTACGTGCATGCCTTGCGCGCCCACGGCTACGTGGTGAACGTGGTGGAACAATCTGCGCTGCTGACGCGCGCTCACGAAGCGATGCCGGCTCTGCTCGTGTGCGACGTGGATGCGCCCGGAGCGTTGGCACTGATTCGACAAGTGCGCAATTTGCCCGACGCGACGGGGCTGGAAGTGCTCGCCGTGGGCAGCGCGGGGCAAACGCTGACGCAACACGCCGAAGCCGTCGCCATGGAAACCAGTGGGCAATTCCCACGCCCCGTGGATTCGGCGATGTTGGTGCTCACCGTCGAAACGCTGATCGGCGGACCGCCTTCTGAGTTGGGCCCTTCTGATCCACAACCCTCATTGGCGTCGCAGTCCATGCCACCCAGCGTCAGCGAGGATCAGGCTCCCCCCGCAGAGCATCTGAAAATCAGCGCTGCGCTTGAGGCGCTGTTGCAACAAACTGAGGAACGGGTTGCCAGCAGTGTGCGTGCCGAGCCTGAAGTCGATTGGGGAAACGACGCAGTCGATCCGCAAGTCATTCCACTTGAAGCGCTCGAGCTGCTCTCGCAACCGCTGCCTGAAGCGGCGGACCCAGCCACGCAGCTGGCCCCGCTGCACAGTCCGCGCGCAGCGAATTTCAGCCATTTCCCCCGCGGGAGCAGCGCCCCCCCATCGTCGCGCGCGAACGAATCGAGTTACCCGGGCGCGCTCGATTCAGGCGAGGCGACTCCCGCCCAGACGCGTGAGAGTGGCGATACGGCCACCGACGCAGACAAACAGGAAGACGAATTGCGACAGGACGCTGCGTCTGCTGCGTCCAAGGAGCGCGCCACGGTTCCACCGCCCCGGCGCCCCTCCGAGCATTCGCAAACGGATCATCGCGTGCCATCGAAGCCGCCTAGCTCGGCTCCATCGCCACCCACGCGTCGCGCTGATTCGAACGAGCCGCCCGGGTCCAATCGCAAGGGCTCCGTAGTGCCGTTGTCGCGGCGTGTGCGCGACGGCGACGCGATTTTTCTGGTGGGCAATGCAGTGCGCAAGCGTTTCACCGGTGCGATCACATTTGAGTCGTCCCGTGGTGTCGCCAGAATTGTGCTGAAAGACGGCGACTTCGTCACTGTCGCAACGGCCGCGGCAGAGGACCATTTGGTGACCTACTTGGCGCACGCGGGCGATCTGACGACCGATGAGGCCGCGGAACTGATCCCACGCTTGGCAGCCTTCGGGCGACAATCGGCCAGCGCGCTGATCGCTCGCGGCAAGTTGCGACAATCCGAACTGTGGCCCACCCTGCGTGCCCATGCCGAGTGGCTCCTGGCACGTCTGTTGACTCTCACTGACGCGACCGTGCAACCGGAGACGGACTTGCCCCAGCACTTGAAAGGCGAACCGACGGTATTCGGTGGCTCAACGGGGGCAGAAGTATTGATCGACGTGGTGCGTCGCGTGATCGAACCGCACGCGGCCCTTCAATTGCTGGGAGGCGAGCGCTGCGTGCTCAGCTCGGAAATCAATCGCAAATTCTTGGTGGAATGCGCGCTCACTGCCGAGGAATCGGAAAGCCTGGAAATGTCGCTGGGGGTGGCGTTGGGCACAGCCGCCGAGCGGTCTACACTGAAAGACCTGCCCACGCTGTTGCTCGCGCTTTCGGCGTTGGGCGTGATCAACGCGCACCGCGGCATGGTATCGAAAACAGACGAGCGCGATTCGACAACACCGCTTCCGGTAGAACACCTCGACGACGCCGCAGTCCGCGAACGCATCGCATCGCGCAAGGCTCTGGTCGACGAAGCCGACTATTTCACCCTCCTCGGCGTTTCTCCAGCCGCTACCGCCTACGACATTGAGCGCGCGTATTCCATGCTGAGGCAACAATTCGAACCCAACCGCATCCTCACCGCAAAAACAGCCGACCTCTCCGACACGGTGACGGAGATCACGCAAGTCCTCGACGAGGCCTACGCGATCTTGGTGAACGATGCCCAACGGCAGGCGTATCGCAAAGCGTTGATGGGGCGGTGACCCGTTTCCCTGCCCCCGTTGATCCCCCTCCGAGGTTGATTTTTTAAGCAACTGGCCGGGCGGGCGTGCCGACCAGTGGGGCATGACGTTAGCGAGAGATGTAATTCCAGGCCGTACTTATATGCTCACCCGCCGCTGCACTCAGCGGCAGCTGTTGAT
>DATJEQ010000512.1:0-8681 GCA_035496495.1 Polyangiaceae bacterium | reverse complement strand
CAGTCACCTTCCCGATGGGGGCGAGACGACGGACGAACCCGACAGTGGCGCCGCTGACGCAGCGATCGATGCCGCCCCGACGCGGATCTGTGGTCTCGTGCCGGTTGCAGGCTGCGTTGCAAGTCCGGTAAACGCGGTATTCGTCAGTGGTGGCGTTGCACACAGTGGTGACGGGAGCCAAACGGCGCCTGTGAAAACCATTGCTGAAGGCATCGCAATGGCGCGCAATGACAACCTCAACCGCATTGTAGTCTGCAACGGGGTCTATGCGGAGGCGGTGCTGGTCGAAGTGGCTGACTCGGGTCGTTCACTGCTCGGCGGATACAACTGCGACAGTTGGATCTACAACCCCGAAGGAGAAACCCTGATTGCGCCGCAGGTGGCTGGTTACGCGTTGGAGATTTCGGAAACCACCTCGGTCGTCACGATCGGAGATCTGACGTTCGAAGCGATGGCAGCCACGGACGCCGGTGCTTCCAGCATCGCAGCGTTCGTCCACGGACCCACGCATGTGAAGTTCAATCATGTGCGCCTCATCGCCCACGAGGCCATGCCCGCCGCCGCCGCATCGCCCGTGCACGAGTTCGTTGCGGGCGTTACGGATGAGTGGCCGGCACAAGTAAGCCTGATCGGAAGCGACGGCCTGGGTCACACCGCTGCGTCCAGTCCTACCTTCGTCGGAGGCGCGCGCGTTTCTGCGGTCTGTCCAGGCGGCGCCATCTCACGGTCGGGCAAGGGGGGCGGTCAACCAGACGTCGCGCCCGGGGAAGCGGGGCTGCTGCCCGTTGGCAAAGGTGGCAGCGGCGGAGCAATCGCCACCGGCTGTGACACCTGTGATTCGGGGATTTGCGGTTGCGTCGCCTCGCTCACGCAAGCGGGTCAACGGGGCGAGCCGGGCGCAGACGGCGCGGGCGCCGCGGTCTACGGCGCTCTGGAGGCGGTGGGGTGGCGGCCAGCGGCCGGACAGCCCGGCGAGATCGGGATGCCAGGCGGTGGTGGCGGCGGGGGAGATGGCGCCTGGCAAGCCTGCGGAGTGGGCGGTGATCAAGGTTGGTATGGAGGCGGTAGCGGCGGTGCAGGCGGCTGCGGTGGCAACGCAGGCTCCAGCGGCAATGGTGGAGGCGCGAGCATTGCCTTGCTTGCGCTCAATGCGACGTTGAACCTGACAAACTGCGAGCTGCACACGGCCGACGCAGGTGCGGGTTCGAGCGGTAATTCTGGCCAAGAAGGCCAGCTTGGTGGCGCGGGTGGGGCGGGCATTAGCAGCAGCAGCTTTAGTGTGCCGTGTGGCGGTGGTGCGGGCGGGAGTGGGGGTCACGGCGGCCATGGCGGTGGCGGTGCGGGGGGCATCTCCGTGGGCTTGGTCTGGACGGGTGCCGTTGAGCCAACGGTGGATCAGTCGACTCAGTTCACATTGGGGCAGCCGGGCGCTGGCGGCGCAAACGTGAGCACTGACGCTGGCAGCTCAGACGCGGGAAGCAGCGGCGGAATTAGCGGGGTCGCGCAAGACATCCTGCAGGTTCCGGCCTTGTGATCGGCTAAACACACGGTTCCACTGGAAATCGTGAACGCTACTCCGATGTAGGCAAATAGGCGCGGTCGATTTCGTTGCGAAGAGTGGGGCAAGAGGTGACAAAATGCCCAACCGTATATTTGGGAGGGTTTTTTCATGTCGTCTAGGGCCACACGCCTTGTAGTTCTTGTCGCGAGCGCATTGTTCGTAGGTTACGTCGGTTGCGCCAAAGATGCGGGGAACGCGAGTAACCTGCAGGGGCTGGGCGGGCACCAGGGGCAGAATAGCGACGCCAGCGTGACAACGGGCGGCCATGCCAACGCGGGCGCGTCCGGTATGGGCACCGGCGTGAACGGTGGGGGCGGAGCCGGCGGGCTGGCGGCCGGGGGCACCGCGGGGACCGCGGGCACCAGTATGATGCCGGATGCGGGCAGCGGCTGTATGGGCAGCTGTGACGATGGCACAGCGTGTACCGACGACAGCTGTATCGATGGGGTGTGCGTGCACGACAGCAATGGCTCTTGCGAATGTTTGCAGGATGCCGATTGCGACGACAACGACGAGTGCACCGACAACAAGTGTAACTCGGTAGGCAAGTGCATCTATCCGGCGAACACCGCGCCGTGTCTGAACGACATGGACGTGTGCACGGACGACGTGTGCAACGGTGGCGTGTGCACGCACCCTGCGAATACCGCGCCTTGCGACGACGACAACAACGAATGCACCGATGATGTGTGCGGCAACGGCGTGTGCACGCACGTGGCGCTTGCTGGTACGCCCGATTGCGCCAGCGACAATAAGGATTGCACCACGGATCAGTGCGTGGGCGGGTTCTGCACCCACACGGGCCTGTGTGAGTGCAACGTGGCGGCGGATTGCAATGACAACAATCCGTGCACTACCGATGTGTGCAATGGCGGCAATTGCGCCCACACGTATCACGCCGGTACCTGCGCCAGCGATGGGGACCCGTGTACCGATGATAAGTGCGCTGCCGGGGTGTGCGATCACAGCACATTCAACACGGCACCGTGCACGGTCGACGACGGCAATGCCTGCACAGACCCCGTGTGTGACAACGACGTGTGCACACAAGTGAACAACACCGCGCCCTGTCCGACGGATAACAACGTGTGCACCACCGACGTGTGTGGTGGAGGGGCCTGCACGCACCCGCTCGACAGCGGCATGTGTGAGTGCTTGACCCCCAGCGATTGTGTCGACGATGGCGACCCTTGCACGGATCAGGGCTGCGACGTCAACGGGGCTTGTACGGTCAGCTACAATACGGCGCCCTGTGCTACCGACAACGATGTGTGTACAGATGACGTCTGCGATGGCGCCGGCGCCTGCGGTCACGTTGCCAATACAGCGCCCTGCGCGACGGACAACGAGGTGTGCACCGATGATGTGTGCGCCGGCGGTGTGTGTACACACCCGAACAACACTGCATCCTGCGCGACGGACAATGACGTATGCACCGACGACGTGTGCGGGGGCGGCGTATGCACGCACGTGAACAACACAGCGCCCTGCGCGACGGACAACGACGTGTGCACCGACGACGTGTGCAACACCGATGTGTGCACGCACGTGAACAACACTGCGCCCTGCACCGATGACGGCGATCCTTGTACGGCCGATCTGTGCAACGCCGACGTGTGCGATCACAGCACGTTCACCACGTCGGCGTGTGCGACGGACAACGACGTGTGCACGGCAGATTTCTGCGACGGCGCGGGCACGTGCGCGCACACGCCCATCTCCTGCGGCACTCCGTTCACGATCAATAGCTTCAACGGTGGCTGGAACAGCACGTTAGGCTGCACCGGTTTGACGAAACCGGACAATCACACGGAGTGTACTGCTGGGACTGCGGGTTACCTGAATCCAGAAGGCGGGACAATCATTTACGTCTTCGTCTCTGGCAACACCTACACAATCAACATGAGCATCACGCAGCCGGCCACGCCTCAGAGTTTGAACGGCCTCACGAACCTGCAATTCGTCATGTCTGGCACCACGGGTAGCGAGGGAATGGTGAAGGTCGGGCTTTCTTCGAGCGCAACGGTGGGCGACGCAACTCCCGGTGTTTGGACTGAGAAAGCGCTCACGGGGTACGTGACGTTCACCGGTTCCGCCAACACTCAGTACAAGACCTTCAATATTCCGCTGGCCGATTTTGTCGGGGCAAACTTGGTTACGGTCAACCAGGTGCGGGTTCAGTTTGTGGCCGTGGGCGCGAACGACTGGCGCATCGACAACATCGCCGCGAATTGACCAGGGGCAGAGCAGCCCCCGCGCGGGCCGTGTGCCTATAAAATGATGCCCACAATGTAACTCAGTGGGGTCCAGGACATCACCCTGCCGCAAACGCTGCGCCGGCTTATTGGTGCGCTTCGAAAGCGGTCACTTTGTGACCAAATTGCCCTCGGGGCGGTCACTTGGAAGGGTGAATGGTGTAAACTAACGAGTCTTGGGTCACTCAGGTGATCTGAGGGGCAAGCTAAGGACATTTAGAGCCTTGTTCAGCTTGCCAATGTTCAGGAGCGACGAATGAAAGCGACGCACAACAAGCTTTTTTCTCTGCCAGTGCACTCGTGGCTGGTGGTCGGTACAGCGGCGACGGTTTTTGCCTGCTCGGGCGGCGCGAGCAACGCGCCGAGCGGGACCGCAATGAACGGTACCGGTGGCAGCACAATGATGGGCGGACCGGGAAGCGGCGGTAGCACCGCTGGGGGCTCCGCCAGTATGGGGGGGCCGGACATGACCGCCGGAGGCGCTCCGGTATCTATGCCCCCACCCACTGCCATGGGCACGCCGGATGTGGGCACGGTCGCCATCCATCAGCTCTCGAACATTGAGTACGACAACACAATCCGCGATCTGCTGGGCGTCACGATGCCGCAGCCCTCTGCGGGCTTCCAGCCCGATGGAATCGCGCTCGGGTTCAACACAATTGCGGACGCGCAAGCGATGAACCCGCGCAGCGTAAAGGATTATTTCGAAGCTGCTCAAAAGTTAGTGGATAGCGCTTTCGCCGATCCAACGATGTTGGCAAACGTCGTCACTTGTCAGTCAGCGGGGGCGGGTGATGTCACGTGCGCCACCCAGATCATCACCAATTTCGGGTTGCACGCATTCCGTCGCCCCTTGGAAGCCTGGGAAATCACTCAATACACCAAGGTGTATTCCGATGCGCTTACCGCGGGCGAAGATCACAACGGTGCAATCAAGCATGTCGTGCACACGATGCTTTCCGCGCCGCAGTTCCTCTACCGCATGGAGTTCGATCCCACTCCAACGAGTACTGAACAGCGACCACTGACGAGCTACGAAATCGCGTCACGTTTGTCATACATGTTGTGGAGCAGCATGCCGGATCAGTCGCTGTTCGATCTGGCGGCAAGCGGGAGCCTCCTGCAGCTCGATACCCTGCAGGCGCAGGTGGATCGCATGCTGCAGGATCCGAAATCCACCACTCTGGTCACTGACTTTGCTTGGCAGTGGTTCGGCGCGCTCCGCATGAAGGATCATGACGTTGACGCCACGATTTACCCGAAGTGGAACGAGCAGCTGCGCGCGTCGATGGAACAGGAAATGGCCATGTACTTCGACGAATTCATTCACGGGGGTCGCGCTTACACGGACATTCTCACCGCGGATGTCAACTTCGTGGATGCCCCGCTGGCGGATCTGTACGGCATGCCGGCGCCTGCCACACCCGGCATGCAACGCGTCGAGTTCACGACGGATGAGCGTCGCGGTGTGCTGGGCCTTGCCGGTTTCCTCACGCATACGTCACGCAACAACCGCACCGCGCCGACGATTCGCGGCAAGTGGGTGCTCGACTCGTTGCTGTGCCAAGACATCGAACCCCCGGCGAATATCGTGATTCCTCCGTTGCCGCCGATCGACCCCACCGGGGCCACCACGGTGAAGGATGCTCTGGATATGCATCGCAACAACGCGGCGTGCTCCCCGTGCCACAACCTCGTCGATCCGGTGGGTTTGGGCATGGAGCATTACGACGGCATCGGTGCGTACCGCCCACAATACGAGAACGGCAAACCGATCGACACGGCAGGCGAGCTCCCCGGGCCGGTCGCCTTCACGGATTTCCCCGACATGTTGCAGAAGCTCTCGGAAACGCCCGGAGGAATTACGGGCAGCGCCGCGCCGAAGATCGTGACGTGCGCAACGCAGAAATTGTTCACGTATGGATTGGGGCGCGCAGTGGGGCCCAGCCAATCGTATCTGGATCAAATGACCACGAACTGGTTTACGCAGCCCACGGTCAACCTCAGCACTCTGATCAAGCAGCTCGTTGTGAACGACGTGTTCCGTTTCCGCCACGGCACGCCCGACCCGGCCGCGACCCCCTGATTTGCCTGAGTTAGGATATTTTGGAGTAACCCATGAAGAAGATGCTCTCTCGTAGAAACGTGCTGCGCGGCGCTGGTGTCGCGCTGGCTTTGCCTTGGCTCGAATCGCTCGCGCCACGCCCCGCCCGCGCTCAGGCGGCAGCCGCTGCTCCTAAGCGCTTCGTGTTCATCTACATGCCCGGTGGGGCCGGCATCGAGTGGGAAGACATCACCGGCACCGGCGCCGGAGCCAATTGGCAGCTCGGTTCGCTCCATGAGCCCTTCGTGCCCATGAAGTCGAAGATGTTGATGATTCGGAATTTGGGCAATTACACCTGGCGCGATGGCCTAACGAGCATCAACGGCGGTGCCTGGGACGCTACCCAGCCACGCGACGATTACGGCACCACCATGCCAACGGCAGCCTACATTCTACCGTCGCACTCTCGTCAGCCCTCTGCGCTGCTCAACTGTATTGATGGCGACAAGTTCCGTCAGGATGCCGGACAAGACGTTACAACCTCGACCTATAATGCGGAAACTGCCGATCAGTTGATCGTGCGCAGTACGGATCCGATGCCAATCCCCAGCATGCAGCTCGGTTTGATTGACGGTTCCGGCGCGTTCGATGGTCGCAACAGCGCATTGTCTCAGAATCTGTCTTGGTCGCAAGCGGGCACGCCGCTCGGCAAGGATTCCGATCCCCAGAAAGTGTTCGATAATCTAGTTGCCGGAGGCGCAACAAGCGCCGGTGCAATGAGCGATCCTGCAGCAGCTGCGGCGGCCGCAAAGCGTCAGGCGTTGAATCAAAGCGTCCTTGATTCCTTGCAGGAACAGGTCGCCTCCTTGCAGCCCAAACTTGCTGCGGGCGATCGCGCACGCCTCGATGATTTCTTGACCGGTGTGCAGCAGCTCGAAACGAGCATCACGCAGGTGTCGCATCCGGTGAGCACCGCGGGCTGCACCGTGATTGCTCCGCCAGGTAGCCCAACGGATTTCAACGTCAAGGCCAAGGCCATGAACGATCTGATGGTCATGGCGCTGCAATGCGACGTGACGCGCGTGGTCACGTACATGATGGATCACAGCCGTTCAGAGCAGGATTACACCCATGTCCCCAAACGGAGCTTCCCGCCGGGGGCACCGGTGGTCGACGTGGGGGGCACCTGCGGCAATTACCACGCCTCCCAGCATGGGCAGCCACGCGGCGCCGACTTCGCCTCGATCTGCAACTGGCATATCGGCAACGTGGCGGATCTGGTGACGAAGATGGATGCCATTCCCGAGGGCACTGGCACCATGCTCGATAACAGCATCGTCCTGTTCACCAGCGACATGCACCACGGCGATCACGCGTGTTGGGATCTGCCCGTCGCCATCTTCGGCAGCGGCGGCGGAACCTTGCGTCAAGACGAGCACATAGTGCTGCCCGAGTCGCCAGCCACTGCCATTCAGATGCGCGATCTCTATTTCACGATCATGAACCAGTACTTTGGCATGAACGTCGCCAGCTTCGGGGTCGACAACCGCCCCGGAATGCCGGCGAACGCGCTGATTTCCCAGATCTTGGCGTAAATCGCGCATGTAAGGGCGGGTCGAGGCCCGCCCACATTTGAAACCTGTTCGCCCAATGTTATGGGGTGCGCATGAGTGCGGCGTGGTGGATGCTGACGGCGTTGGGGGTGCTGGCGATTGGGTACCGCTACTACTCGGCCTTCCTGGCCAGCAAAGTGCTGTGCCTGGACAACAACCGCGTTACTCCGGCGCACACCCTGAGCGACGGGCACAACTTTCACCCCACCAATAAATGGGTGCTGTTTGGCCATCATTTCGCGGCGATCACCGGCGCCGGGCCGCTGATTGGGCCAGTTTTAGCGGCTCAATTCGGTTTCTATCCGGGATTCATGTGGATCGTGTTCGGTGTGGTGCTTGCGGGCGCCGTGCACGACTTCGTGATCCTCGTCTCCAGCACGCGGCGCAACGGTCGCTCTCTCGCCGAGCTTGCTCGCGATGAGCTGGGTCCAGTCCTAGGCACCGTCACCGCGGTTGCCATCCTGTGCATCATCATTGTGGCCCTGGCCGGCTTGGGCAACGTCGTGGTGGGTGCGTTGGCGGAGAGCGCCTGGGGCTTGTTCACGGTTGCAGCCTCGATCCCGATTGCACTGCTGATGGGGCTTCACATCCACTCGCTGCGCGGTGGCTCGGTGAAGGGCATTCGCGAAGCGAGCGTAGTGGGGGTGATCCTGCTGCTGCTGGCACTGATCGGTGGCAAATGGATTGCGGATTCTTCCTATGCTGATCTGTTTCGTTACTCCAAGCCGACCATTACCTTAGCCATCGCCGCCTACGGATTTGTGGCGAGCGTGCTCCCAGTATGGCTGCTGCTCTGTCCGCGCGATTACCTGTCGAGCTACTTGAAGCTCGGGACTATTGGGCTGCTCGTGGTAGGGATCTTGCTGGTGAATCCAGCCATACAGATGCCCGGCTTCAGTCAATTCATCCACGGCGGTGGGCCCATCATCAAGGGGCCGTTGTTCCCGTTTGTATTCATCACCATCGCTTGCGGGGCAATCAGCGGCTTTCATGCGTTGGTTTCCAGCGGCACGACGCCCAAAATGGTGGATAAGGAAACGGACTGCCGGCCCATCGCTTATGGCGCAATGTTGATGGAGGGGTTGGTAGGGGTAACAGCGCTGATCGCCGCTTGCGTGATGCCGCCAGAGGATTACGTCGCGATCAATACGGATCCGAAGATCCAGCTGGTGGCGCCTGCACCGGATCAACCAGGGCTGGCCCGCACC
>DATJEQ010000511.1:0-9779 GCA_035496495.1 Polyangiaceae bacterium | reverse complement strand
ACACCACCTGGTCGCCGCCTGCGCTGGGGGCAGCCAGATCTTCAGAGACGCGCTGAAAGCCGCGCGCAGTGAGCGGCTCTGCGATCTCTGGAATGTCGAATGGCGTGAGCCAATCGGACATGCCCTCACGCCAAATGTAGCTGTACTGGTCGATGGTGCCCGCGGTGTACGCGTCGATCACCTGCGCCAACTCCATCTCTTGGGTGTTGTCGTCGGTCAGCGCCACCATCCACAGATCACTGGGGGCACCTTCTGTGCTGGCTTGCGAGGCATCACTTGGCCCAGGCCCATGAGTGTCGGTTTCCGTCGCACCATCCGGAGCCGTGCCTGCCGCTTCCAATTCCGTCCCGTCCACAATGAACGACTCGGAGCAGCGCTTGCACTTGATGCGAACCCGGCGCCCGCGCACACGCTCGTCGCTGATTGCATACTTGGCCGAACACTGGCTACACGTGACGTTCATCGAGTCAGATCTGGGTTAAGGGCTTGAAGGGTCAAGAAGGGACACTGTTTAGCAACGGTGGGGCCCCGCGCAACGTTGGCGGAAGCCTAGCAAATGAACCACAATTTCCGTGATTTACTCACCGGATCTGAGATGATCGGCCCTGACTTCATTAAACCGCCTCCGGCCATTTCATTCACACTATACGGCCGAAACCCGTAAAGGCGCTGAAAGTTCCGTTGAACGATGCTGTCGCTGGGTACCTTGCTGCTCGCAGCTTACGAAACCGCAAAAATCAGCGTTCCCACCATTGTGGACGCATTGGGGGGCGGCGCCGACGTGCGGGTGTGCGACCGGCGGCTCGATTCGTGGTCGGCGCAGCTGCTGAAGCAGGCTGGAGTTTCACTGCAAACGGCAGGGCTTGAGCTGATTGAGCCGAAGACAAGCTACATCGTGATGAGCAATCACCAGTCCCTGTACGACATTCCGGTGCTGTTCCAGGGGCTGAAGATCCCAATTCGTATGGTGGCGAAGAAGGAGCTGTTTCGCATTCCGATCATGGGTGGGGGCATGCGTGGGGCGGGGTTCGTTGAGATCGATCGCAGCAACCGCCACCAAGCCGTGCGCAGCCTGAATGCGGCGCGCGAACAAATGCTGAGGGACCACATCAGCTTGTGGATCGCCCCGGAAGGAACGCGCACCGAGGATGGGCGCATGGGTGAATTCAAGCGGGGCGGGTTCTACATGGCCATCGAATCGGGATTTCCTATTTTGCCGGTCACCATCGACGGCACGCTGGCTGTTCACCGGTCAGGGTCGCCTTCAGTGCATCAGGGCGAGACGGTGAAGGTAACGGTGAGCCCCAGCCTGGATCCCGGGGAGTACGGCAAACCCCGAGTGCGCGAATTGATGACGGAAGTGCGCCGCCGCATCAGCGAGCACTTACCCGAAGCGCAGCGCTAATCAACGCACGATGCCAGCGGCGCGGGGCGTTTCCAGCGTGCTTTGGCCAACCAAATACTGGTCAATGCCGCGCGCAGCCTTGCGACCGTCTGCAATTGCCCAAACTACCAGCGATTGCCCGCGTTGCATGTCACCCGCAGCGAACACACCGGGCACGTTGGTCATGAAATTCTGATCCACTGCGACATTGCCGCGTGCGTTGAGGTTGACCCCCAACTGATCCAACATTCCACCGTGCTCGGGGTGAATAAAGCCCATTGCAAGCAGCACCAGATCCGCATCCACGAAAAATTCGCTGCCCGGAACAGGGTCCAACTTGCCGGCATTGAGCGTTACGCGCGCGCAACGGATCTTCGTCACTTGGCCGTTCTCGCCCACCAGCTCCATGGCTGAAACGCTGAAATCCCGAGTGCCGCCTTCTTCGTGCGAGCTGGACTTACGCATCATCAGGGGCCACAGCGGCCACGGCGTGCTGGCGGCGGGCTCATCTGGTGGGCGCGGCATGATTTCAAAATTGGTCACGCTGGCGGCGCCGTGGCGGTGCGAGGTGCCAATGCAGTCACTGCCGGTGTCGCCGCCGCCAATCACCACTACGCGCTTGCCCGTTGCCAGAATGGCGACATCATCGGGAACAGTGTCGCCTGCGCCGCGACGATTTTGCTGCTCCAAGAACTCCATCGCGAAATGCACGCCTTTGAGCTGCCGACCGGGCACTTCGAGATCACGGGGGTGGCGTGCGCCGCCGGTCAAACAGACGGCATTGAATTGCTCGAGCAGTTGATCGCCAGTGATGTCTTTGCCGACATTGACGCTGGTTTTGAAAACAACACCTTCGTCTTTCAACTGCTGAACGCGACGTTCAACGAGCAACTTCTCCAATTTGAAATCGGGAATGCCGTAAGTCAGTAGGCCGCCAATGCGGTCGTCGCGTTCGAAGACGGTCACGCTGTGCCCCGCGCGGTTGAGTTGCTGTGCCGCGGCCATGCCTGCGGGGCCGGAGCCCACGACGGCGACCGTCTTGCCGGTGCGTTGCGCAGGAGGTTCGGGCTTGATCCATCCCGATTCAAAAGCCCTATCGGCAATGCCGCGCTCGATCAGCTTGATGCTGACCGGATCGTTGTTGATGTTGAGCACGCAGGAAGCTTCACAAGGAGCCGGGCAGACGCGACCGGTGAATTCGGGGAAATTGTTGGTGGAATGCAGGGACGCGATCGCCTCCTGCCACTGGTCGCGGTAGACGTGATCGTTCCAATCCGGGATCAGGTTGCCCAGGGGGCAGCCGGTATTGCAGAAGGGGATGCCGCAATCCATGCAGCGCGCGCCTTGATCGCGGAGCTCTTGCTGCACGACGGGCAGTTCGAACTCCTTCCAATCCTTAACGCGCTCGCTCACCGGCCGCTTGCTCGGCTCGGCGCGATTGTATTCCATGAAGCCGGTGACTTTACCCACGTTCCTACCTGAAAATGATTGGCGCCAATTGGAGCCTACTGCCTAGGAAAACTGTCTCCCAGTGGCCTGCTCCTAGGAGCAGGATACTTACGAGGCCGCGGAGGGTTGCAGAGCAGGCGCACGCTCGTCAAGGGCTTCCCGTTGCCGCTGTTGCTCTTGCAAAACCCGCTTATATTCAACCGGTACGACGCTGATCATGGAGGTGCGCACCTTCGCCCAATCGGCGATCATGCGCCCCGCCTTGACGCTGCCAGTGCGCGCTTGGTGCTCTTTGAGCAGGCCAAGCACAACCTCGGCATCCGCGTCGTTCATCGGTTCCAGCTCCACCATCTCTGGGTTGCAGCGCTCTTTGAAGTGACCGTCCTCGTCGTAGATGTGCGCGAGACCGCCGCTCATGCCGGCCGCGAAGTTACGGCCCGTGCGGCCAATGATGACGGCGCGACCGCCTGTCATGTACTCGCAGCCGTGATCGCCCACGCCTTCAACGACCGCAGTAGCGCCACTGTTGCGCACGCAGAAACGTTCGCCAGCGACGCCGTTGAAGAACGCTTTGCCCGCGGTAGCGCCGTACAACACCACGTTGCCGATCAGGATATTCTTGTCGGCTGCGTAGGTGGCACCGGGGCGCACGCGCACACTGATCACGCCGCCCGCCATGCCCTTGCCGACATAGTCATTCGCCTCGCCCGCGACGCTGAAGCTCATGCCTTCTACCATGAACGCGCCAAAGCTCTGCCCGGCGGTGCCCGTGAAGTTGATCTTTAGGGTTTCAGGGGGCAACGCTTGTGGGCCGAATCGACGCGCCAGTTCACCGGCGAGCATGGCACCCACCGTGCGATCTTTGTTGTTGATCGGGCAGTCAAATTCCAGGGCCGTGCCGTTGTCCAAGACCGATTGCGATCGCTTGATGAGATCGTTGTCGAGCGCTTTGTCGATGCCGTGATCCTGCGCGACGCTCTTGTACACTGCGACTTCACGGCGCCTTTCAGCGGGTCTCAGCACGTCGCTGAAATCCAAGCTGGAAACCTTGCGGTGAGCGCTGTTGCTGGCGCGAGTCTTCAGGCGATCCGTATGGCCTACCATCTCTAAGATGGTGCGGAAGCCGAGCTTCGCCATCCATTGCCGCGTTTCTTCGGCCACGTAGAACATGAAGCGGATCACGTGCTCGGGTTTGCCTTCGAATTTCTTGCGCAACTCTGGATCTTGAGTGGCAATGCCCACGGGGCAGGTGTTGAGGTGGCACTTGCGCATCATGATGCAGCCCGAAGCCACAAGCGGGGCGGTGGCAAAGCCGAATTCCTCAGCGCCCAGCAACGCTGCAATCACCACATCGCGCCCGGTGCGCATCTGACCGTCTGTTTGCAGCACCACGCGGCCGCGCAAATCGTTCATCACCAGGACTTGGTGGCTTTCCGCCAAGCCGAGCTCCCAGGGAATGCCAGCGTGCTTGATCGACGTCTGGGGCGAGGCGCCCGTGCCGCCGTCGTGGCCGGAGATCAAAATGACGTCGGCATGAGCCTTGGCGACGCCCGCTGCAACCGTGCCGACGCCAGCCTCTGCCACCAACTTGACGCTGATGCGCGCACGGGGATTCACCATTTTTAGGTCAAAAATCAGCTGAGCCAGATCTTCAATCGAATAGATGTCGTGGTGCGGGGGAGGTGAAATCAGCGACACACCCGGGATCGAATGGCGCGTCTTGGCGATGATAGCATCCACCTTGTGACCGGGGAGCTGGCCACCTTCGCCGGGCTTGGCTCCCTGCGCGATCTTGATCTGCAGCTCGTCGGCATTGATCAGGTAATGCGTGTGCACGCCAAAACGGCCTGAAGCGACCTGCTTGATCGAGCTTCTGCGGTCGTCGTAAAAACGCTCTTCCTTCTCACCGCCTTCGCCGGTGTTGCTGCGCCCGCCGATGCGATTCATAGCAATCGCGAGGTTCTCGTGCGCTTCGGCGCTGATTGAACCGAAGCTCATTGCACCGGTTGCAAAGCGTTTGACGATTTCAGAAGCGGGCTCGACTTCCTCCAGGGGAATCGGCTTTACCGCTGGAATCAGCTCCCAAGTGCCGCGCAGGGTGATGGGGCCGTCGGCCTGTTCGTTGATCAGCGTCTTGTACTCGTCGTAGCTCTTGGCGTCTTCCAAGCGCACCGCGCGCTGCAACGCACCGATGGTTCGCGGACTCCACAAGTGGCGTTCGCCCTGGGCGCGGTAGTGGTAGCTGCCGCCCACTCCCAGCGTTGTGTTGCCCGCGGGCAGAGTGCGATTGGGGAAAGCGAGGAAATGGCGTTGCTGCGCTTCGCTGGCCAGCACGTCAAGATCGATGCCGCTAATTCGCGAGGCCGTGCCCGTGAAATAGCGCTCGACCAAATCCGGCGCCAATCCGATGCATTCAAAAATCTGCGCGCCGCGGTAGCTCTGCAAGGTGCTGATGCCCATCTTGCTCATCACCTTCAAAATGCCCTTGTTGACGGCCTTGGTGAATTTCTTCTTGCCCACCTTGGCGTCGTTGAGTCCCGGCTGTTGACCGCTGACCACCATTTCATCGATTGAATCGAACGCCAGGTAGGGGTTGATCGCGCCGGCGCCGTAACCGAGCAACAGGCAGAAATGATGGACTTCACGGGCTTCGGCCGTTTCCACGATCAGGCCCAGACGCATGCGCGTTCCACTGCGCACCAGGTGATGGTGTACGGCGGCGGTAGCGAGCAACGAAGGGACTGGGGCTAATTCCTCGGTTGCGCCGCGATCGCTCAGGATCACGAAGGTGTGATCTTCGCTCACTGCGACCGATGCTTGTCGACACAGCTCGTCCAAGGCTTGCTTGAGCCCCGCGCCGCCTTCGCTTGCCTTGTACAGCATGGATAGGGTGGGCGGCTTGCGCTGGTGTCGTAAACTAGCGTTGCGCAACTTGGCCAACTCTTCGTTGCTCAAGATGGGATGATCCAACTCCAGCATGCGCGCCTGGTCGGGCAACTCACTGAGCAGGCTGCCTTCCGAGCCAATGTACGTCTTCAAGCTCATCACCAATTCTTCGCGAATTGGATCGATGGGAGGATTAGTGACTTGAGCAAAATGCTGCTTGAAGTAGTTGTACAGCAACTGCGGTTCGTCGCTCAGAATAGCGAGCGGCGTATCCGTACCCATTGAGCCCACCGGCTCAGCACCGCTGCCGGCCATGGGTGCCAACAGGATGCGTAGATCTTCCAGGGTGTAGCCGAATAACCGCTGTTGTTGCAGCAGCTGGGTCTCATCAAAGGCTTTGCTGCTGGCTGCTTTCGCCTCGGGGATGTCGTCGAGGTGCAGCATGTTCTCTTTGAGCCACGCGCCGTAGGGCTTGGCTTTAGCGAGGGTCTCTTTGAGCTCCTCGTCTTCAACGATGCGCTTCTGCTCCAGATCGACCAGGAACATCTTCCCTGGTTCCAGCCGTCCGCGGCGCTCAACCTGATCGGCGGGGAACTCGAGCACACCCGTTTCCGAACCCAACACGACAATGCCGTCTTTGGTCACGAGCCAGCGTGCCGGGCGCAAGCCGTTGCGATCCAAAATGGCGCCAATCATGCGCCCATCGCTGAAGGCCAGCGCGGCCGGACCGTCCCACGGCTCCATCAAGCAGGCGTGGTACTCGTAAAAATCCTTCTTGTGCTGAGGCATCAGCGGGTCGTTCTGCCAGGCCTCGGGCACCAGCATCATCATCACGTGGGGCAAGCTGCGCCCCGCGTTGACCAGCAGCTCGACCGCGTTGTCGAGTGAGCCCGAATCGCTCATATTCGGTGTCATCACGGGCAGAATGTGCTCGCTGTCGTCACCAAACACTTCGTGATAAAAAGCCTTTTCGCGCGCAGCCATCCAAGCGCGGTTGCCGCGCACGGTGTTGATCTCACCGTTGTGGCACAGGAAGCGGAACGGTTGCGACAGCTTCCAAGTGGGGAAGGTGTTTGTGCTGAAGCGCTGATGCACCAGGGCCAGCGCGCTCTTGAGCGACGGGTCGTTCAGATCCGCGTAGAAGGTGTCAAGTTGCTCGGCCAGCAGCAGCCCTTTGTACAGCAGCGTGTGCGACGAGAGGCTCGCGAAGTAGAAGGTGTCTCTCTCCGAAAGATCGCTGTCGCTTACGACGTTCTCGATGGACTTGCGGATCACGTACAGTGTGCGTTCGAAATTCGGAGTGCTGCCGCTTTGCCCAATCAACACTTGGCGCATTGTGGGAATGGTGAGCCGCGCCTGGGGCCCCGCTTGCTGCTCATCGACCGGCACATCGCGCCAGCCCAATAATTTCTGGCCCGCAGCGAGTACTTTGTCTTCAACGATCTGTTCGATGCGACGCCGCTGGCCGGCATCTTTGGGCAAGAACGCAAAGCCCACTGCGTATTGGCCTGCGGGGGGCAGGGTGATGCCCAGCTTGGCAGATTCCTTCACAAAAAATTCGTGAGGGATTTGCATCAACAGGCCTGCGCCGTCGCCCGTCAGGGGATCGCAACCGCAAGCACCGCGGTGAACCAGGTTCAGCAGGATCTGCACGCCTTGGCGGACGATTTCATGTGAAGGCACACCGTCGATACGCGCGACGAAACCAATGCCGCAGGCGTCATGCTCGAATTGCGGATCGTAAAGACCTGTCTTGGGGGGCAGATTCATGGGGCGGTGACTTTCTAAATTCTGGCTTCGGCTCTAATGTAGGTGTCGAAGCGATTGAGGCGTCTGCCGAGCGGAGCGTTCACTTCGCGGGGGCTAAGCAGAAAAGGACGACGACAGGGCGTCAGCGCAAGGGAGGGTTCACGGACTTGGTGCTTAGTTTCTCGTGGGATTGTGACTGCCACGGACACGCCCCGCAAGGGGTTGCACGCGGCAGACCGGAGCTTTGAGGAGTGGTCTGACAACTCGAGCCCCAGGATTCCGCTGCTGCCGAAAACCGGGACCGGTTGATGCGGCCCCACGCAGAATCCGGCTCAGCCTCAGGGCGTCGCCATCGTCAGATTGCCTGAGAATTGCACGCCCTTGTCCATGAAGATCTCCGGTGCGTTGAGATTGCCGGTTACCTGTGCTGGCACGTACAGCTCGATCGCGCGCGAAGCGCGCACATTGGCCGTGACCTTGCCGCCCTTGATGATCACCGTTCCGGCCTCAATTTCCCCCTCCACCTCCGCACCGTCGCCGATGATCAGAATTCCGGGGCTCTTGACTTCGCCGCGAAAGCCGCCATCGATGCGCACCTGGCCCTCGAAATACAGCTTACCTTCGAAATGCGTGCCGCGCCCGAGCAGCGCGGTGATTTCGTTGACCGGCAGGCTGCTGTTCACGGCGCGGATGGTAGCCGCTTTGGCCTTGAAGTAAACGCGAAGTTGCCGCAGGGGCAGGGGTTGGGTATTCCAGGTTAGGGCAAGGGTGTTCGAGCGATGAGCCGGAAGGCCTGACGGGTCGCATGCAAAGCAGTACAAGAGTTCTCGTCGTTGACGACGAGCCAGCCTTGCGTCGGGGAATTGCCCGCACCCTGACTGCTCGGGGCATGGAAGTGCTGATTGCCGAAGACGGTCAGGCGGCGACCGAACTGCTCGCCAAAGAGCGCATCGACATCGCCTTGGTCGACGTGATGATGCCCAAGGTGGATGGGCTGCAGCTGCTCGAATATGTGAAGGCCAACTACCCGGACACTGAGGTGATCATGATGACCGCCTACGGCAACGTGGAAACGGCCGTGGCCGCGGTTCGCGCAGGGGCTTATCACTTCCTCACCAAGCCTTTTCGCTCGAACGACGAAGTGGTGCTCACGGTGGCCAAAGCCGCTGAGCGTCGCGCGCTGCTCGGGCGCACCTTCGTGCTCGAACAGAAGCTCGCTGAGCACGATACATTTGGTGGCCTCACTGGAAATTCGCCCTCCATGCGCGAGGTCTATCGCTTGGCAATGGGTGTCGCCCCTACCGCATCGACGGTGCTGCTCTTGGGTGAAAGTGGCACGGGCAAGGAACTCACCGCGCGCGCGATCCACCAGCATTCGCCGCGCGCTAATAAGCCGTTTTTGGCGGTAAACTGCTCGGCAATTCCCGTCGATTTGGTGGAAAGCGAGCTGTTCGGGCACATGCGCGGCGCGTTCACCGGGGCAACGGCGACTCGGGAGGGCCTGTTTGAGGCCGCCAACAACGGCACGATATTCTTGGATGAAGTGGGGGATCTACCCCCGATGGTGCAAGTGAAACTGCTGCGCGCGTTGCAAGAGGGGGAAATCAAGCGCGTGGGTTCGAACGAAACGCGCACGGTTAACGTGCGCGTGATTGCGGCGACCAATGTCGATCTGAGGGCGCGCATTGCGGCGGGGCGCTTTCGCGAAGATTTGTTCTACCGCTTGAACGTCGTGGCGATTGAGTTGCCGCCTCTGCGCAAGCGTCGCGACGATATCCCGCTTCTGGCGCAGCACTTTCTCAACAAATATTCCGCGCGCGCCGGGCGAAACATCAAGCAGTTGACCCCGGAGACGATGCGTCTGTTGCAACGTCAACCGTGGCCAGGCAACGTGCGTGAGTTGGAGAACGCGATCGAGCACGCGGTGGTTTTCTGTCAGGGGGATGCGATCCGTCCCGAGGATTTGCCATCGTACCGTGGGGCCGACAGAGAGCCCAAGTCGACTCGGGGTGCGGAAGGGAAATCCGTTGAAGCCTGGGCGGAAATGCTGGCAGAGCTGCCCTACAAACACGCTAAATCGCGGGCGGTGGTGGCTTTTGACGGGGCGTATTTCGCTGCTCTGCTCAAGCGCACCAACGGGAACATGTCGGAAGCGGCGCGCTTGGCCGGATTGGACCGATCGAATTTCCGGCGCGCTGCGAAACGTGCCAAGGCCACCGGGAAAGACGAGCGATGAACGTCGCTCGGGGCATTCGCAATAAATTGCGGGGAGTGTTGGGCGGGTTACTGTGGTTGTCGCTCGCTCCTAGCG
>DATJEQ010000510.1:0-2063 GCA_035496495.1 Polyangiaceae bacterium | reverse complement strand
AGCTTGCCGGCCGCTGTTTGCCATCGATGGTCTCGCCGCGACGTTTGTTGTTCCGGCATTGGCCCTGCTGCAACGCCGCGGCGCGTCCGTGCATTTCGATCGCCGCCTGCGTACGCTGATCTTCGACGGTGGTCGCGTCGCCTCGCTCGAGTTTGCCGAAGGTGACCGGATTGCCCTCGCTCCCGCAGACCGCATTGTGCTGGCTGTGCCGGCTCCTGTCGCGTGCACGCTCGTGCCGGGTCTCGAAGCACCCACGGAGTTCCGGGCCATCGTCAATGCTCATTTCAAAGTGAAGCCTCCGACTGGGTTCCCAAGGGTCCTGGGTGTGATCAATGGGATGACCGAGTGGCTGTTTGCATTTGAGGAAAGGTTGTCCGTCACAATTAGCGGCGCGAACCGCTTAATGGAGACGCCGCGCGAAGAACTGGCACGTGCTATATGGTCCGAGGTGGCGAGCCTCACGGGCCTATCCAACGATCCGCCGGCTTGGCAGATCGTCAAGGAGCGGCGCGCGACTTTCGCTGCACTGCCGACCGAAGAGTCAAAACGTCCCGGTGCCCGCGTCGCGTGGTCAAATCTGGTGCTTGCCGGGGACTGGACCGCAACGGGCCTTCCCGCAACAATCGAGGGCGCTATCCGCTCGGGCAACAGGGCGGCGCAGTTCCTGCTTGCCGGATAAGATGGCCCGTCTGCGGATGGTCATGCACGTAAGAGGCTTAAGATGGCGCGTACCCTCGCTGAGGTTGGAACGGGACAGACCTTGGCCGGCATCGCGCCGACGGAGCTTGACGACACCGTTACCAAAGCTACACGTGCGCTGCTCGCCCAGCAAAAGGCTGACGGGCACTTCGTATTCGAGCTGGAAGCGGACGCAACAATGCCCGCCGAATATGTGCTGCTCACCCATTGGTGCGGCGAGAAACCGATTCTGGAGCTTGAGCACAAGATCGCCAACTACCTGCGTCGCATTCAGGGCGCACACGGCGGCTGGCCGCTCTTCCATGACGGCGGATTCAATATTTCGGCAAGCGTGAAAGCCTACTTCGCGCTCAAGATGATCGGGGACGATCCGCAAGCCCCGCACATGGCGCGCGCCCGCAACGCGGTTCTTGCACACGGCGGAGCGGCGGAAAGCAACGTGTTTACGCGCTCGCTGCTGGCGCTCTACGGCGTCATCCCCTGGAGCGGCATACCGGTGATGCCCGTGGAGATCATGCTGCTGCCACGCTGGTTCCCGTTTCACCTGGCCAAGATCTCCTACTGGGCGCGCACGGTTCTCGCGCCCCTCACGGTGCTTTATGCGCTGCGGCCGGTGGCCAAGAACCCACGCCGGATCAGTGTGCCGGAACTCTTCTGCGCACCCCCCGAGAAGATCGCCCGCTGGCCCAAGGGTCCGCACCAGCGCTTTCCCTGGAGCCAAGTGTTCGGTGGCATTGATCGTTTTTTACAAATCGTCGAGCCCCATTTTCCGGCTGGGTCGAGGAAGCGCGCCATCGAGAAGGCAGTGCAGTTTACGATCGAGCGGTTGAATGGCGTCGACGGCATGGGCGCAATTTTTGGGCCCATGGTCTACGCGGTGATGATGTTGGACGCGCTGGGCTATCCCAGGGATCACCCCGACCTTGTCACTGCGCGCGCCGCCCTTGACAAGCTGCTCGTAGTCAAGGCTGACGAGGCCTATTGCCAGCCTTGCGTATCACCGGTGTGGGATACGGCGCTTATGTCGCATGTGTTGCTCGAGGTGGGCGGCGAAAGGGCAAACGAGCAGGCTCGGCGCGCTTTGCAATGGCTCGAACCGCGCCAAGTGCTCGACAAGGCCGGCGATTGGGCCATGACGCGCCCCAGCGTTCGGCCCGGCGGGTGGGCGTTTCAATACAACAACCCAAGTTACCCCGATCTCGATGACACAGCCGTGGTCGTCCTGGCCATGGATAGGGCCGCGCCCAGGCTCACCGCCGGGGTTGGCGCGAGCTACCGCGAGGCGATCGCACGGGGGTGCGAGTGGGTGACCGGGATGCAGAGCAGGAACGGCGGCTTCGCTGCATACGATGCCGACAACACTT
>DATJEQ010000509.1:0-18044 GCA_035496495.1 Polyangiaceae bacterium | reverse complement strand
TTGCGGGAACGAGCGCATGCCCGCCACCTGCGTCAGCGTGGAACGCAGCTCGTTCACCACCGCATTGATGGGCTCACGCTGAGAGCGATCTTTCAAGCGAATGAACACGAAGCCGCTGTTCGATCCGCCCACGGTGCCGCGCGGGCCGACGCTTGACATGAACGCGTCGACATTCGGGTTCTGTTTGATCAATTCAGCGATTTGTTGCTGGTATGCTTTGGCAGCATCGAAGGAAACGCCTTCGACCGCTTCCGTCATCACCAGCACCTGACCGTCATCGGAGTTGGGTAAAAAGCCCTGCGGAATACGCAGGTACATCATCACTGTGGCGGCCAGCACCAGGCCGGAGAACAGCACCACCGCCACCTTGTGTCGCAGTACGCGCCGCAAGCTGCGATCGTAAATATTCAGCGACCATTTGAGCACCGCTTCGGCTGCTCGGGCGATGGCATTCTCCTTGCGCCCGTTTTCGGTGCGCACCATGCGTGCGGACATCATGGGCGTGAGCGTGAGGGAGACCACGCCCGAGATCAGAATGGACACCGCGATGGTGACCGCGAATTCACGGAATAGGCCGCCCAAAATGCCGCCCAAAAACAAGAATGGCACGAACACCGCCACCAGAGACAAGGTCATGGAAACGATGGTGAACCCGACTTCGCGCGAGCCATCCAGTGCGGCTTGCATGGGCGATTTGCCCTGTTCAGAATGCCGAACGATATTCTCAAGCACCACAATCGCATCGTCGACCACGAACCCGACACTCAGGGTGAGCGCCATCAACGACAGGTTGTCGAGGCTGTAATGCAACAGATACATCACCGAGAAAGTGCCCAACACCGAAAGCGGCATCGCCAAGCTGGGGATCGCGGTGGCGCTCAGCCTGCGCAAGAACAGAAAGATGACCGTCACCACCAGCGCGAAAGTGAGCAGCAGCGTGAACTGCACATCGCGCACCGAGTGTTCGACGCCTTCCGAGCGATCGAAGAGCACCCGCAGCGTGATGGAACTGGGCAATTGGGTGCGAAACCGCGGCAACAAATCGCGGATTTTACGCGCCACTTCCACGGTGTTCGCGCCCGGTTGCTTTTGCACCGCCAGCACAATGGACCGCTCGTCGACCGTCCATGCCGCGGTCTTATCGTTCTCGACGCTGTCGATCACGTTGGCGACGTCGCGTAGGCGCACCGGCGACCCGTTGCGGTAGGTGACGATGATGTCCCGGTAATCGGCCGCCTTGAGCAGACTGCCGTTGGTTTCAATGGTGAAGGCTTTCGTGGGGCCATTGAGCCGTCCAGTGGGGCTGTTGCTGTTGGCCGCTGAGATCGCCTGCTCCAGCTGGTCAACGCTCAAGTTCTGGCTGGCCAACTTGTCAGGATCGAATTGAACACGCACAGCGAATTTCTGCGCACCGTTGATCTGCACCTGTGCCACGCCGGCGATGGTGGAGATCTGCTGGGCGAGTCGGGTCTCCGCGTAGGTGTCGACTTGGTACAGCGGCAGCGTGCTGGAGCTGAGGGAAAGAAAGACGATCGGCTGCTCCGCGGGGTTCACTTTGCGGTAGCTGGGCGGCGCGGGCATGGTGCGCGGCAAGCGACTACCCGCCCGCGCGATGGCCGATTGCACGTCTTGTGCGGCCGCATCTAAATTGCGCGCCGGGTTGAACTGCAGCGTGAGCTGGCTCTGCCCCAACGAACTCGACGAGGTGAGGGAATCCAGGCCGTCAATCGTCGAGAACTCGCGCTCCAGCGTGGTGGCCACCGAGGCGGCCATGGTTTCCGGGCTGGCTCCGGGCAGATTGGCGCTGACGTTGATGGTGGGAAAATCGACGCTGGGCAGCGCGCTCACCGGCAGCCGCAAATAAGAGAGCACGCCGAACAGCGCGACGGACACCATGATCAGCACGGTTGCCACCGGCCGACGAATGAAAATCTCCGAGAAATTCACGGGTTGCCCAAGGTGGCCGAAGGCGCCGCGGCTGGGGAGTCACTGGAAGCTGCGGGCGCGTTGCCGGCACTGATCTTCACCGAAGCGCCAGGGGTCAAACGCACCAGGCCATCCACCGCGACGCGCTCCCCCGCCTTCAGGCCCGAGCCAATGATCATGAAATGGTCAACCGTGCGCTTCACCGTCAATTGCCGGAGATCTGCTGTGTTCTGATCGCTGATCGCGTAAGCAAAGGGGCCCTGTTGGCCGGCCTGCACCGCTGCTTCGGGGACAGCAAGGGCGCCCAGCTCATCCCCCAAATTAACCCGAACATCGACTTGCTGCCCAGGCCACAACGCTTCGTCCAAATTCGGCAATGACGCCTTCAGCCCAATTGTGCCGGTGCCCGTGTCGACCGTGTTGTCGATGAAGCTCAGGGCGCCCTGCAGCGGGGCGCTCGCGGTGCCTCGCGGTGTGACACTGACCTGCACACCGCCGTGGCTCATGCGCTCACGGATCTGCGGCAAGTAATCTTCGGGCAACGTGAACTGCACCAGCACCGGCTTGACGCAACGCAACACCACCAACGGATCGGGGGCGTTCTGGTGCACGACATTGCCGGCGTGCACCAACAGGCTGCCCGCTCGGCCGTCGATCGGCGACCGGATCTCGGTGTGCGCCAATCGGATACGAGCGGCTTCAAGCGCAGCCTGATCGGCATTCAGATTGGCAGCAACCGCCGCAGAATTGCTGGAGGCGCGCTCCTTGTCTTGCGCGGGCGCTAAACCCTCTTGCGCCAAGGAATCGGCGCGTTGACTGTCGAGCTGGGCCTGCGTCGTCAACGCGCGATCTTTCGCGACTTGTGCCTGCGCTTGAGCGAGCGCCGCGCGAAAGGGCTGCGCCTCGACGGTGAACAGCAGTTGGTCCTTCTTGATTTCGTCGCCTTCTTTGAAGAGCACCTTCTCCAGTGTGCCGTCGACCTGGGACGTCAGCGACACGGTACTGGAGGCTTCCACGTGCCCGATCGCGTCGAGCTCGATGGGCACAGTACGGGTTTCAACCGGAGCGGTGACCACCACGACGGCCACCGGACCGCTGGCTGCCACCGGGCCGCTGGGCGTTGACTTGCAGGCAACCGCCGCGATCAGGACGCTGCCCAAAACCGCAGATAATCTGAAGGACCTGGGCTTCAAGACGGAACCGTTGCGGGTTTCAGGGGAAAAGAAGGAAGGCGTTTGCACGGACGACGAAATACCTAGGACTGCGCCGACTGGGTCACCAGTGCCACTCCAGCCCTTTTTTGCACAGAAATTAGGGAAAAACCTGCGAAAAAGCTCAGCCGGGGGCCAGACTGCGGCGCAAGCCAGATGCCCGCACCGTCTGCTCCAGGCTGCTGAAGCGCTGCGCCAGGGCGCGAACCAAGGCGCCTGTCCAACCGTCGACACCTAGGCCTTCCTCCATCGTCTTCTTGTCCAAGACCAATACTGTGACCGCATCGACGGCTTCGACGCTGGCGGCGCGGGGCTCTGAAAGCAGCAGCGCCATTTCGCCGAACACATCTCCCGGCCCCATCGTGCCCAAGGTTTCGCGTTCGCTGCCCACTTGCCGGAACGCACGACAATGGCCACTGACGATCATGTACGCCGCATCGCCCACGTCGCCTTCACGAAGGATCAGATTGCCGGGGGCGAAGGTCTTGTGCGGTAGGTGCAGGCCGCCTCGTAAGAAGGCGCGAACGTCCCTCTGCAAATCCGTGACCTTCTGATAACGATCCGCTGGGTTCGGTGCGATCGCCTTAGTGACGATGTCGCGCAAGCGCTTGGGAATTCCAAATTTCTCGGTCACATTCTCAATCGGAGTGACCTGGCCTTTGCAGGCGCGCAGTAGGATCTGATCGGGCTGATGCACAGTGCCGTACGGCACCTGACCGCTGATCAGCTCATACAAGATGGCGCCTAAGCCGAAGACGTCGCTGCGCTCATCCATGTCTTTGGGGTTACCGCGCGCTTGTTCGGGCGCCATGTAGGCCGGAGTGCCCACTGGGCCGGGCGCTTCCATTTGAGAGTAAGCGCCGGAAGCCGGCCGCGTCTTGGTCAGGCGCGCGAGGCCCCAATCCACCACATAGACCTGGCCGAAATCCGACACCATCACGTTCTCCGGTTTGAGATCGCGGTGGATCACGCCGCGGTGGTGCGCGTAGGCGACCGCGTCGCACACCTTGATGAAGATCTCCAAGCCCTCTTGCAAGCGCTCATTCGAGCCCAGCGGGCGTGACGGTTGACGCAACCAATCGTCGAAGCCGCTGCCTTGCACCAACTTCATGGTGAAGTAAGGAACACCCAGATCCGAAACGGCGAGCTCGTGCACCGGCACGATATTCGGGTGCTCGAGTTGCCCCGTCATCTGCGCTTCCGCGATGAAGCCGTCGCGGTACATCGGCTCTTTGGCGAGATCCTTGTCCAGTCGTTTGAGCGCCACGTGGCGCAGCAGATTGCGATCCGTCGCCGGGTGCACGCGGCCCATGCCGCCGCGCCCCAGCTCGCGGTACACCTTGAGGTGGATGGGTAGGGGGATGGCTTCGTATTCGATCTCGCGCGGCGTCACTTCGTGGTCGCCCGCGACGGGAATCGATTCGATCACGTAAACCGGTTGGGCAGCGCCTTCAGTGCTCTTATCGGTGCTCACGGGCGTCCTCGCTTTGTGTTGGAGTGCCAAGCTTGCCAGGTTCCAGATCCAGACGGAACGGGGCTGTGAAAGGTGCGGTCATTGCGGCTAAAATCAGCAATTTCGACGCCTTGGCTCACCGGCGCAGCAGCTGAAGCTCGGCGGAAAAGCCGCCCAAATCCACCGCTTCGAGGCGCTCTACGGCAAAGCCCAGCCGCGCTGCGCTCTTCGCGGTGTGCTCGGCTGCGGGAGACAGCCACACGATGCGCCCCCCTGTTCTCAAGTTGCGATGAGCATTGATCAAGAAGTCATCCAGCAAGCCCAGTAGAGCGCCGTCGCGAGCGACCCTTCGCCCCATGGGAGGGTTGCTGATGATCAGGCTCACATTGGCGATGCGGACCGATCGCGCATCGGCGAGCTGCAGCTGCACTTGCGGCACTTGAGCGGCTTCGATGTTCAAAGCCGCGGCTCTGAGCGCACGCGGGTCAACGTCGCTGCCGTGCAGGGCTCGTACCGTGCACCGTTGTGCAACTTCTACCAACTCCTGACCACTGCCCACGAACGGATCCCACACAATGTCGTCGGGATTGGGAGCGGCTTGCAGCGCGAGCGCCGCGGCGATGGTGGGATGTGACGCCGCGGGCACATCCGCCTTTCGGTAAGCGAACCTGGGATCGGTCACAAGCTTCGGGATCAGCGCGATGTGGGGGTGAGCGCCCTGGTCTTCGATGCGACATTCCCAACACGCCGCGTTGGGATCATTGAGCAGCTGCGGAACTTGCTCGCTCACGAGCTTTGCCAGCGCCCAAGTCACGCCGCGCCGGTGTCCACCTGCGCTCCAACTGACGCGAAAGCGCGGTGTGCCGTCCGTCCACGCCGCGAGCGTCGCTTGCAGGCGCTCGTCCTTCAACGCCTCCACGACGCGTTGCTCAATGGGCAGCTGCGTTCGCGGCAACGCAATGGGTACCGCGATGTGCAGAGCGGTGCGCGCGGCGAGCAGCGAGTCGATCGTGCCTTGATAGTCGAACTCGACGCGATCATCGAACCTGTGGCCGCGTTGTGCCAACGATTGCAGCTCTTGCGCGAGCAATCGGCCGAGGCCCGCGCGGCACTCCAACGCGATGCGCATGCTGTGTGGCAGCGAGGTATTCAGAGAAATCCGCGATTCTGATATTTTGTGCGCCCGCTGAAGCATCAATGCAGCCCGCGATCGAACGCGCCGATCTTCGCTGCCCTGAGCGCCTTCGACGCGATCACCTTGCGATTGCACGAATTGCAGGGCGCGCTCGGAACCTTTCTTCCCCAGTGTTTCTATGATGGCGCGTTGCAACGCCGATGGGGCGCTGGCATAACGCCCGACCAGCAGTGCTTCCAACTCGCTGGGAAGCCTCTGATAGTGGCCCAGCTTGCCCAGCATCACGATCGCTTTGCGAGCCGTAGCCAGATCGGTGTCGGCCGCCGCCGTCATCAGCGTGGCCTGCCAGATTGGGGCCGGATCACGCTGCGCCCTACGCCCCACCAGCTCGATCAAGCGCGCGCGCAACGGAGGCTTTGCGCTGGACCACTTGGCAAGTGCAATTTTTGCGGCGCTTTCTCCCGCGCGCACCAGCGCCGCCGCGATATCTTTCGCCGCGTCGCGCTCCACCACGGCGAGCAGTTCGATCAGCGGCTCAATCTCATTTCGACCCGGTGTGAACGCGCGATCCATGCACTGCGCGCGTGCTTGCTCCGGCGTCGACCATCGGCTCACGGTGTATGTAACGATGCTACATGCCTTGTTGGGAAGGAGCGCAACTTTTCAGTGTTGCGGAAAACGGCCGTACCCCAAACGCAAGCCGTCGAATTTGTGCAATAAGTTCAGCTCCAACGAACACCTAGCGGGGCGAGCCTATTGCTGGCTCGCCATCAGTTCCCGTTGCTTCCCTGGAAGGATTGCTTTGAATGAAACACCTTATTCCCGCATTGTCTGCCGTCACTCTCGTCCTCGCCTGTTCCGGCGCGGGTACGGGATCTGACCCCGGCTCGACGACGTCGTTCGCCGGCTCGGGCGGCACTGGCGGCGGTGCGGCGATCACGGTGGTTGGCGGGCAAGCCGGTTCAATGACCGGAGTGGTCGGCGGCAGCGGCGGCACTCCAGCAACGGGCGGCATGCCGGCAACGGGCGGCACGCCGACAACCGGTGGCATGCCAGCATTCGGCGGCACAGGGGGCACCACCACCACGGGCGGGAGCGGCGGCACCCCTGCTGGCGGTGGCGGCAGCGGCGGGATGATGGCGCAAGGTGGCGGTGGATCGGGAGGCATGGCCGCGATGTCGCCCGGGGCAGTCGCCTACCAAGTCAATTGTTACGCCTGCCACGGTCCCGAAGGGCGCGGGAGCATGAACCAAATCCCACTGGGGCCGGAGATCCAACACCCGGTGGTTGATTTCGCGACGTACATGGTGCGTACCGGCAGCGCGATGCGCGATCCGAATCATGCGATGTGGCCCGCCGCGATGGCGCCCATTCCCAACAGCGGCCCTGCGCCACTGAGTGACTCCGACTTGACGCTGATCCTCGATTACCTGGACAGTTTCCCCAAGCCGACCACCGCCCAGGGTTTGTATGAGGATTACTGCGCCAATTGCCACGGCAAAGACGGCCACGGCGGCACCAGCACTAAGAATCTCACCACGGTTGCCAACTTGGCGGCGACGATCGTTACCAAAGTGCGCGGCGGTGTCAATTTGGGTCAGTTCCAGAAGCTCACCGATTACATGCCCAAGCGCGACGCACCGGCGGGAGGCGCGATGCCCACCAATGCGCAGCTCACCGACGCGGAGCTCATGTTGATCACCACTTACGTGGACGCATTGCCCTGAGCTGAGGCGCTGGTAGTGTGCGCTGAGGCATGGATCTCAGCGCTGCGCGTGAGCGCATGGTTAAGGCACAACTGGTGCGGCGGGGCATCCGTGATCCGGCGGTGCTTGCTGCATTCGAACGGGTGCCACGCGAGCAATTCGTTGCAGCTGAGCAGCAGAACGAGGCTTATGAAGATCGTCCTCTTCCCATCGGTTTGGGGCAAACGATCTCGCAGCCATACATCGTTGCGCTGACTTGCGAGCTGCTGCAGCTCAAGGGAAGTGAGCGAGTGCTCGAGATCGGAACGGGATCAGGTTATGCCGCCGCAATTTTGAGCGAAATGGCCGCTGAGGTGTTCAGCGTCGAGCGCTTGCCTGCGCTGGCGAGCGCCGCTGCACAGCGGTTGCGCGACCTGGGGTACGACAAAGTGCAGGTGCATTGCGGGGATGGCACATTGGGTTGGCCGGAACACGCGCCCTATGACGCCATTGCGGTGGCGGCCGCGGGCCCAGAGATCCCCAATGCGCTGCTCTCACAGCTCGCTGTGGGTGGGCGCCTGGTGATTCCAGTAGGCAGCGACGAGGGGAATCAAGAGCTCTTGCGGATCACCCGCATTGGCGATCAACAGTATCAACGAGAGAAGATCAGCGATGTGCGATTTGTGCAGTTGATTGGTGAGCAAGGTTGGGGGGAACCCCCTGAAGGGGGAGCCGCATAAATTGCGCAGAGTGACAGACTTGTACATGCACCGGGCGCAAATATTGCGCCTGGGTAGTCCCTGACACCTCATAAAATAGCGCGCAACGCGTTTGGCACATGACTTGCGAAGGGTTCGAGCATCCACGGTTGCTCGAAGAAGAGGTGTGTCATGACGCAAAACCAAACAGCAAAGGCCCCCACAACAAGAGCGCTCACTCACGTGATTGCGGCGACGGATTTTTCCGAGCTAGGCGACCGAGCAGTACTCAGCGCGTTGCGGCTTGCCAAGGTTCAGCCCAAATCAGAGCTGCACGTGATTGCAGTGGCGTTTGGCGAAGGCAACGGACTGAGAATGCCGTGGGGCGATACTTCTCAGCTCTACTCACAAGCAGAGGCCGAGCAGCAGATGAAGGAACGGATTGCAAATTTGATTGCGCCCGAAGCGGAAGCGGCAAGCGGGCACGTCGAAAGCATCAACGTGTACCTCAGCATCGGCAACCCAGCCGAGCAGATTGTGCGTTTGGCTCAGACTGTTGACGCGGAGCTGGTTGTGGTGGGAACGCATGGGCGTACTGGGTTCGCACGGCTCGTGCTCGGATCGGTCGCCGAAGCAGTGGTGCGCAACGCACCCTGTGCTGTGCTGGTGATTCGTCCTCGAGATTTTCTGGGTGGCCTGCCCGTTCCCCACGTCGAGCCGCCGCTCAAAGAAGGCCAGCATTCCCTGCGCCCATTTCACCGCTCATTGATCCACCATTATGTGGATCGCGGGGCGGCCGCGAGCGCGCGCGTGCTTCCTGCAGGCTGAAAGTGTTCGTCTGAGTGACAACCCCTAACACGCCGCCCCCAGAACCCGTACGCGGCAAGGAGCCTGAAATGGGCTCTAATCGGCCGGTGCGCCTGCTCTTCCTTCTGGGTGCGTTGCTGGTGATCACCTTGTGGATGCAGCGCGGTTTGATGTCGGCGGCATTGCCCGCTGTGGATTACTCCATGGCCCTTTCCTGGGTTGAGCAAGGGCAGGTGGCGCGCGTCGATCTGAGTGAACACAATTTGCAGGGGTGGCTTAAGAAACCGCAGACCATTGACGGTAAGTCAATCGAGCAGTTTCGCACCGGTATCCCCACTGGCGATGCGGAGCTGCTCAAGCTGCTGCGAGAAAAGGCAGTGGGCGTGCGCGTGGTCAGCGAAGAAGAAACGGGCCTGAGCAAAATCTTGGGGAGCCTTTTGCCTTGGGTGCTGATCATCGGGTTCTGGTATTTTCTCAGCAGGCAAACGCAGCGCATGATGGGGGCGGGTGGGCCTTTGAGCGGCCTGCTCAAGGGGCGCACTCGGAAATTTGAGAAGAACAATCAACCCGCGGTCACCTTCGACGATGTGGCAGGCCTGAAATCCGCCAAGCAGGACTTGATGGAGATCGTCGATTTCCTGAAAGAGCCGGCACGCTTTCGCAGATTGGGCGGCAAGGTGCCCCGTGGTGTGCTGCTCGTGGGCCCTCCGGGAACGGGGAAAACGCTGCTCGCTCGCGCCGTTGCTGGTGAATCCGGGGTGCCTTTCTACAGCATCAGTGCGTCGGAATTCATTGAGTTGTTCGTGGGCGTGGGCGCAGCGCGGGTGAGAGAATTATTCGACGAAGCCAAGAAGAATGCGCCGGCCATTGTCTTCATAGACGAAATCGACGCGGTGGGCCGCTCTCGGGGCACGGGCCTGGGCGGAGGGCACGACGAACGAGAGCAGACCTTGAACCAGTTGCTCTCTGAGATGGACGGGTTCAATCGCAATGATCTGACCGTTGTGCTTGCGGCAACCAACCGCCCCGATGTGCTGGATCCCGCGCTGTTGCGTCCGGGTCGCTTTGACCGGCGCGTGATGGTCGATCGCCCTGAGATCGCCGCGCGCAAGGCGATATTGGGGGTGCACACCAAAGGCAAGCCGCTGGCTGCGGATGTCGACCTGGGCACCATTGCGGGGAATACCGCGGGTTTCTCGGGCGCAGATATTGCGAATTTAGTGAATGAGGCGGCGCTGACGGCAACGCGTCGCGGCGCGGAAGCGTTGGCCGCGCGGGATTTCAGCGAGGCGCTTGATAAGATCGTGCTCGGCGATCCGCGGGACGCGAAACTCGACCAGGATGAGAAGAAGCGCGTTGCCGCGCATGAATCCGGGCACGCCATCGTGGCCCTGTTTTCGCCCGATGCCGAGCCGGTGCACCGCGTGAGCATCATTCCCAGGGGAATGGCGCTAGGCGTTACCCAGCAAACGCCCATTGCCGACCGGCATTTGATGACCGAGCCGCAGTTGCGCACGCGCCTGGCGGTTCTGATGGGCGGCTATGCCGCAGAGCGCAAGCTATTCGGTGACGTATCGAACGGAGCTGAGAACGATCTGAAAGAAGCCACTGAGATCGCATCCCGCATGGTGGCCCATTGGGGCATGAGCAAGAAGCTGGGGCCGGCGTATTACGAACATCACGCCGAACACCCCTTTCTGGGTCAACACATCGCCACGGAATCAGCCGCCAGCGACGCGACGACCCAGACGATTGAAAGCGAGGCGCGCACGCTACTCAACCGCGCTGTTGCCGACGCAACTGGGAAGCTAGAAGAACACCGCGACGCCCTCGATCGCTTGATCGCGACGCTGCTCACGCATGAAACAGTGGAACGCGACGAGCTGCGCGGCCTTCCCGGTCTCAGTGACTCGGCGCGGGTGCACTGATCGGTTAGCCGTAGGCGGCCGCGGGCAGCCCCTGCACGCCGGGCACGGTCGCAAATAGGGCGCCAGCGAGCGGCTGGGCTTGCAGCTCCTGTGTGCTCAGCCCAATGCACGCGCTGGTGATGAACAGGGTGCGATAATCCGCACCGCCGAAAGCCATGGAGGTGACCTTGGTGACTGGCAATTGGATCACTTGCAGCACTTTGCCTTCCGGCGAATAGCGCTTGATGCACGATCCGGCTGCATGCGCGACCCACAAGCCCCCGTCGGTGTCCGTCGTCATGCCATCCGGGCGCCCCGTTTCCGCTGTGAAATGCAAGAAGGCGAGCTTGCCCGTGAGGGTGCCGTCGCTTTCCACCGCAAAGCGATAGAGCACATGCCCGGTGGTGTCCGCATGGTACATCACGCGCCCGTCCGGGCTGAACGCGGGCCCATTGGTGATGGTGTAGCCGCTGTCGATCGCGCGCAATGTTCGGCTGCCATCCATCAAATACAAAGAACCACTCGAGCGCTGCTTTGTATCGTCCATGGAGCCTGTGTAATAAAACCCCTGCGGCGAGCATTTGCCGTCGTTGAGTCGATTAGTGGCAGGCTCGTTGCTCAAGGTGGCCCACGAGTCCAATTTGCCCGTGGTCACATCGACCTTCCCGACACTGTGCTGCGCGCTGCCTAAAAACCCCCCGCTCTTCAATGGCACGAGCGCACTCAGTCGCGCCGTGGCTGGCTGACTGCGCTTCTCGCCCGATTCCGGATGATAACGGTGCAGCACATCCCCGTAGATATCGACGAAATACAGCGCATTCTCGCTCGGCACCCACAGCGGGCTCTCGCCCACCTGAGCGCCCACCTGCCATAAGCATTCGATGTTCATGGGGACATATTACCAGATCCGCCTCACCCGCAGCCCCTCTGTGCTATTGGAGCGTGTGCTTCGCGTCGTTCGCACGGCAATTCACTGCATCTGGTTGTGGGCGTTCGCAGCGTGGGCAACGGCCTGTGACCGATTGGAAGGCGCTGCGGATGCCGGCGTTGTGGATGCCGGCGTTGCGGACGCCCAGAGCGGCTCCGGCCGGTTCGATGCTGCGGCGGTGGATGCTGCGGCGCCACCCAGTGAAACCCCGAGGGTGCCCGCGTTTCAGGATGCCGCGCTGCGGACCGACGCCGCGGCCGTGCCGATTACGCCGCAACTCGCGCTCGATGCTTCGATGGCTGATAGCAATGTGCCTGACGCTGAGCCATTACAAAGGGTCGACGCTGCGCCGTTGGGTCTTGATGCCAGCGTTGAAGCCGGGGTTGACCAGATCCCAGCTGACGCAAACCTCGGACCCCACAAGCGGGTGTTTGTCACGCAGAGCTCCTACACGGGGGCGCTGGGCGGTTTGGCTGGTGCAGACGCCATCTGTCAACAATTGGCCGATGCAGCGGCGTTAGCTGGAACGTTCAAGGCCTGGCTGTCGTCAATCTCTGAATCGGCAGCGGCACGCATCGCTCACGCGACTGTCCCGTACCGGCGCACGGACGGCGCGTTGGTCGCAAACGACTGGAGCGATCTGATAGATGGGCAGCTCGTTGCACCGATCAATTTGAGTGAAGAGCAAACCGTTGTTTACGGAGACGTTTGGACCGGAACTCTATTTGATGGCACGGCTTGGTCCGTCAGCGACTGCACGGGGTTCACCGCTGAGGCAATAGACCAGGACGGCGCCTGCGGTAACGCAGGCTCAACGAATAGCCAATGGACGGATCAGTCGCGTCCTAACTGCTTCACGCCTTTGCACCTGTATTGCGTTGAGCAATAGCGGCCAGGTCCTGAACCCGGCCCCAGGCCGCGCCGTTTTCGCCCAGCGACGTGACTGGCGCTTTGCTTGCGCGTGGTGGTGCGAGCTGTTGCCGCTTGGGGTTTGAATGGGTAGGGTTGCCGCATGGCGCAAGACAGTCGGCAGCGGTCGGATGCGTTGGTGTTCTTTGGGGCGACCGGGGATCTGGCGTACAAGAAGATTTTTCCGGCGTTGCAGGCCATGGCCAAGCGGGGGCGGTTGGATTTTTCCATCATTGGGGTGGCGAAATCAGGGTGGGGTCTGCCGCAATTGATCGAGCGAGCCAAGGCCAGCGTCACTGAGTATGGCGGTTACGACGAGGCCGCTTTTGCTCAATTGGCGTCAAAACTGCGTTACGTCGATGGCGATTATGGGGACGAAACGACGTTTGCACAGTTGCGCGCTGAAATGGGGCAAGCGCAGCGCCCGGCGCACTACTTGGCAATTCCGCCTTCCGTTTTCCCCTTGGTCGCCCGCCAACTGGCCCAAGCCGGGTGCACCAAGCATGCACGGGTGATCGTTGAGAAGCCATTTGGTCGGGATTTGGCCTCGGCAAAAAAACTCAACGATACATTGCACGAAATCCTGCCGGAAGAATCGATCTTTCGCATCGATCACTACCTGGGCAAAGAAGCGGTTCAGAATATTCTCTATTTCCGTTTTGCGAATGCGTTCTTAGAGCCGATATGGAACCGCAATTACGTCGAGAACGTGCAGATCACGTTGGCGGAAAATTTCGGCGTCAAGGGGCGCGGCGCGTTTTATGAGGAGACGGGGGTGATCCGCGACGTGATCCAAAATCACTTGCTGCAAATTGTGAGCTATTTGGCGATGGAACCGCCTGCCAGCACGTATGCAGAGGCTGTGCGCGACGAGCAGGCCAAAGTGCTACGCACCGTGCGGCCCCTCAACACAGATAATATGGTGCGCGGGCAATTCCGCGGCTATCGCGATGAACCCGGCGTTTCGAAAGAATCACACATGGCAACCTACGCAGCCCTGCGCCTGTTCGTCGATTCCTGGCGCTGGGAAGGGGTGCCCTTCCTGGTGCGCGCGGGCAAATCGCTGGCGAAGACGGTGACGGAAGTGACGGTGGAGTTTAAGAATCCGCCACAGGTCGTGTTCTCTGAGGCACAACCTTCGATGGGCAACACGGTTCGTTTCCGACTCGCGCCCAAGGTTTCTATCGCTCTGGGCGCGCGCGCAAAGCGTCACGGTGAAGGCATGTCCGGCACGCCCGTTGAGCTTGCCGTGACCGAAGAGCCCGCTCAGGGCCAGGAAGGGCGCTTGGGCGATTACGAGCGGTTGCTCGGTGATGCCATGGCCGGCGATGCAACACTATTCGCCCGGCAAGACGTCGTGGAGGCCGCTTGGGCAATCGTGGATCCCGTGATCCACGGGCCCAGCCCCATGTTCGAATATGAGCCGGGCACCTGGGGGCCGCCGCAAGCTGACAAATTGGTGGCGGACATCGGCGGCTGGAACACACCGCAGTGATTCCAACACCGCAGTGATTCCAACACACCGCAGTGAGATCTAGATCCCGCTGCTGTCTTCCACGGCCATTTTGCGCAGGCTGAAGGGCGCAATCACGGTCAGGGTCCCGCCGCCATGGGGCGGATTAAATTGCCCTTTCTTGATGCGATTGACGATGCAATTCATTGTCGCTTCACCAAGGATCGCACCGCCAGTGGTCTGCACATCTTGCACCCCGCCCTGAGGGCTGATCACAATGCGCGCCGTGATGAATCCGTGCGCGGTGGGCTTGGCTTTCAAGCGTTTCTGGTAACAGCCGAGTAGATCGCTTCGCATGGAGTCGAGCACCGCATTCACGTTGGCGTTCGCTTCCGCCTCGTAATCCGGGGTGTCGTTCGCGCGTGCGAGCACTTTGGCTTGCTCACAGACCAAGTCGCAGACCACCGGCTCTGGACTCGCCGTTGAATCCGTGGCTGCAGGCGTGCTCCCAGCGGGTGCGGGGGGCGCATTGGGATCGCCAGCCTGTGATGAAGGTGCCGCAGCGGGCGCGGGAGTGGGTTGACGCGTGTCCGCGCTGGACGCTTCGGGGGTGTTTCCGGCACAGGCCCAGAACAGGAATCCGGAGCACAGCCAGGTCAGGGTTGAAGACTTGGGTCGTAGAGTCATGGCACCCCCTGCTGCAGGTTTCGTGCCGCATGCCGCAGGCTGTGTGCCGCACTTTGTGCGCGGCAAGATCCCCTGGAGAAATATCGCGGATGCGCAGTTATTGCGGGCAAGAGGCAGCTGCCCGCTAAGTTTGCGCTGCGAGCTAAATTCAGCGGATCAAATCCAGCGCAACAGCTTGGGCTGAAGGCGCTCAAAGCGGCGTCGAGTCTTGGGGTCATTGCGCAGTAATGTGAAGTCGCTGAACTCGAAACCCGGCGCGACGCTGCAACCGACCAGCGAGTACAGCCCTTTCGTTGCCGCGGCCTGCCAGTGATGGGCTTCAATCACTGCGACCGGTTTGGCTCCTCTTTTTTCTGACTCAATCGTTGGCCCAAGCCGGTGATTCTGCACGCGCCGCATGTCGGGGGAAACGTCGATCAGCTCCAACGGGTCACCCTGGTAGAAGTGCCAGATCTCGTCACTGGTAACGCGATGCAACACGCTGCGCTGCCCCTTCACCAACAGAAAGTAGATAGTGGTGACGGCGCAGCGCTTGGCACGATGCGTTTGAACGGTGTCCGTCGAACGGTAGACTTCGCGATAATAGCCGCCCTCTGGATGCGGAAGCAGGCCCAGCCGCCGGATCAAGGCGCGGGCCTTGGGAGGCAAGCGTTGAGTTACAGCCATTCCAATTGCCAATGGGTGGTCAAGCGCCGCGGCGCAGCAACAAGCGCACGGCGTCAGTCAATTTACTTTCAGCTTTCCCGCGGCGTGGCGGCGGCGCTTTCTCCACATTGCGGATCAGTTGGCGGAAATGCACCCGATCGGCCTTGGGGTACTCTTCCAGTAGGGCATTGAGCGCGGCATCCCCCTGACTCAGCAAACGCACCACCCAGCCGTGCTCTGGCCCCGAGGTTTCCGCGGTTTGCTCGGAAGGCACGGATCCATGTTGAGTGAACTGATGCAATCGCTCGCGTAAGGCAGCCCAGTCGCAGTTGCGCAATTCGCGTCGCACAATGCGCAGTTGGCGATTGAGTGCGTTGGGGCTGGTGATCACCTGAGCGTCGCGCACGGCGTCTACCAGTCGCTCAGGCAACTGCAGTTGTTCAAGCCGTGGCCCCTTCACTGCGACGAGATCGCGAGCCAGACGGGCCATCGCTTCTTCCACCGCAACACGTTCTTCTTTTGCATCCGTGCGCGAGCGCAGATCGCGGTCGTCGGCGTCAAGGTGTGCCCGCTCTGCCAGAATGGATTCGAGTTTTCTCATTCGCTCTGCTCGGGAAGGATTTTGACCAGCTCCAGATCGAATACCACCGGGCCCGCTGGAGGATCGAACGGCGCGCGCACCTCACCCGGCTTGATGTCTCCGTGCGCCAACTTCCCCGGAATATAGAGCACGGTGTGTTCGCCCTCCACCATCAGCTCCAGGCCTTCCCTCCAGCCCGGCATCAAGCGATCCATCCGTATGGAGACGGAATCGGCAGTCGCCAGCGACGTTTCGAACATCTTTCCATCCGGAGTGAATGCGCTGTAGCTCACCGTCACGCGCGATGTGTCACTCGGGTGGCGTTGGCCCGTGCCCGGCTTGAGCACTTGGTAAGTTAAGCCCGAAGGGGTTTTCTTGGCGCCCGGCGGTGCAGTCAGGTTCTTGGGCGGCGTGGGCGCGGAGATGACTTTCACCAGCGTCAGTTCGTAGACCAAATCAGTCGTCGGTGCGTTGTAGATGTTAGGCTTGCTCCCGAAGGCCAGCGCGTAGGGGAGCCACAAGCGCCGCTTCTCGCCCAACGACATCATTTGCACCGCTTCCACTACGCCAGCGACGCTTTCTGCCAACTTGATGCGCTGAGGCGTCGCGGAAGAAGTCGTTGCGAAAACCCGGCCGTCAGGGCGCCACACAGTGTAGATCACATCGGCGTAGTCGTTAGGTTTGGCATGCCCCGGTGTACTGCCCGCGAACAGTTGTTTGCTGACCAAACCGCTCTTGCTGTGCTCCGCGTCTTTCGGCGGCGAAAGCAAATCCGGTGGCGCCGGATAGCGGGGGGATTCCGCCGGCGGCGGGGGATCATTGGGGACATTTGCCGATGGGATGGCACTGCTCTCGGTGCGCAGCGTGCTGTGGCCGGTCAATTCGGAGGCGGCGTCGCGGTCGCACGCGCTCAGCATTGCAAGGCACCCGAGCGCCAAGATTCGACGAGTTAACATGAGGCGGCCGCATTGTAGGCGTTGGCCTTGCAGGTGCAACCCCACTGGAAGCAGGTGGCGTTGATGCCGCGGGCGCGCAGTTGACAATTCACTCGATAAAGCGCCACAGTTGACCCGTGTCCCCACTGTTACAGGGAATTTTAGCCGCTTCGCAGGCCCGCACCGAAGAACGAAAAAAGGTGCGCCCGGAGGCGGAGCTGCGGCGCATGATCGAAGATGCGCCCGAACGGCGTTCGCTCAGCCGGGCACTGCAAGGGCGCTTCACTGTGATTGCCGAGCACAAGCGTCGCTCGCCCTCCGGCGGGGAAATGGTGGAGCGCAATGTAGAGCGCGCGCTCGCAACGTACGTCAAAGTGTCGTGGATCTCTGCCGTTTCTGTGCTCACGGACGAGGATTACTTCAAAGGCAGCGTGTGGGATTTGCAAGCGGCACGTGCCAGCGTCGACAAACCGATTCTTCGTAAGGATTTCATCGTTGATGAATACCAGGTGTACGAGGCGCGCGCCTTCGGTGCCGATGCGATCTTGCTGATGGCGACCTTGCACGCCGAAGATCCCGCCCGACTCGCGGCTCTGTTCAAGCTAGCGACGGAACTCGGCTTGGAAGCGTTGGTAGAAATCGGAATGGGCTCCGAGAGCCCCGAGAAGCTGGCTCAGATTGTGCCCGAAGGCGCACAAATCTGGGGCATCAACGCGCGCACCTTCGGAGGCGTCTTCGGCTTCCGCGCCGCGCTCAGTCGCCTCACCACATCGCTTCTCGGTAAGGATCTGCGCACCTCCCTCAAAGAGCACGCCCGCCTACGCGCCTTGATTCCCAAAGGCTGCTTGGCCGTGGCTGAGAGCGGCCTTCACACCGCCAAAGAGTTATCAGTCACAAAGTCCCTAGGCTACGACGCCGCCCTGATCGGCACCGCGTTCCTCAAGGGCCCCAAAGACATCGAGCAAGTGGTTGAAGAGTTAAGCGCCTGCCCCGATCTCAAAGGACCATCGCTGCCCACGGCGCGCGCGAGTTGATTACCCGCGCAACTCACTCGGCCACACCGGCAGCGCGCCGGAGGCGAAGTT
>DATJEQ010000508.1:0-12304 GCA_035496495.1 Polyangiaceae bacterium | reverse complement strand
CAGCGGCTGTGCGCTTTTAGCAAGACTCTCAACTCTACCGCATTACGCCTCGCGTTGCTCGACCGCCCTAACAATTCCCCCTTCTCTGCACGATTTCCGCTTCCGTGGAAGGCCGCAGCCGGCGCGGCTTCATTCCGATCTTGGGGATTTCCATGTGTTACATTTGCGCGTTATGCGCACTGCGTCGTCGCCCTGCTTAGCCCTGCTCTTGGCCTTTCCGGTCACGCTCGCCTGCGGCAGTGGTAGCAACAACGCGAACAGCTCTTCCAGCACCACGGCAGCTGGGGGCATCGGCGGCGCAGCCATTTCGACCGCTGGCGGGGGCTCACCTGCAGACGCCGCAATGGGCGGCATGACCTCCAACGGATCCGGCGGAAGTGGTCAGGGTGGCATGAGCGGTTCGACAGGACCCAGCGCTGGCAGCGGCGGCGCTTCGGGCGCAATGGGTGGGTCGACGGCAGGCGGGGGATTCAACTCTGGCGGCGCTGGGGCCAACGCCGGAGGAGCGAGCGGAGGCGGAACGGGTGGCACCCTGAGTGTCGCGGGCAGCGGTGGCGCTTCAGCGTGCGTGCAAGCCGGCACACCGGGGCACACCGGGGTGCAATGCGATCCAGGAATTGTAGGCGACGGTTCTCTGGATCAAATGATGCCGCCTGGGGACACGCCGCCCGAAGCCGTCGCTGATCCGAAGGGCACCGTAACGAACGTCGCCATGATCCACAGCGACGTGTACGGCTACGACTATTCGTACCAACTCTACATTCCCGCCGAGTACCAAGCGGGCAAGCCGGCAGCGCTGATGATCTTCCAAGACGGTGGCAATTACATGTTCACCTTCAGAAGCCCCAGCGTGTTCGACAGTTTGATCGCTTCGGGCGAGATGCCTGTGACGATCAGTGCGTACATCAACCCCGGTGCGGGCAACGAACGCAGCGTGGAATACGATGCGACCACCCCGAAGTACGCCACCTTCTTGATCAATGAATTCATCCCCAACGCGATCGCCAACGCTTACGACATTGTTGACGACCCCAACGGTTGGGCAATCGGCGGGCACAGTTCAGGCGGCAGTTGCGCCTTTACCGCGGGTTGGAACTTTCCGGATAAGTTCCACAAGATCATGACCCACAGCGGAAGCTTCCTGGATTTGGCTTCTGACGACAATCCCGCCGACCCCGGGGCTGGCGCCTACGTCGATCTGCTCACCAGCACGATGCCGATCAAGCCGCTGCGCGTGACCTTGCTCAGCAGCCCCAATGATTTGGGCAACGGCAAGTGGTTCCAGGCAAACAATGACATGGCCATGGCTTTGCAAACAGCGGGCTACCCTTTCCGCTACATGAAAGGCATGGGCACTCACGACCCCAGACCGTGGGACACCTACGACTACCCCGACGCCCTGCGCTGGCTGTGGCGCGGCTACACCCTGCCGCAATACGCGCCGTAGCTATCAATACGACAGCCCAGTCAATACGACAGCCCAGTCAATACGACAGCCCAGCGCCGAGCATGAACAGCGGATCATAACCCGGATCTCCGAAGTTCACGTTGGCTTGAGCCTCCGTCTTCGGCCAGCTGTGGCTGAGCTTGCCGGTGGGCGCGTAATCGCCGAACAGCACGTCGGCCACGCCGTCGCCTTCGGTGCCGGGCAGCCACCCTGCGATCCAGGCATCCGCGTCCGCGACGTGATCCGTGATCAGCACCGGGCGACCGCTGAGCACGATCGCGACGACCTTCTTACCCGCGGCTTTGGCTTGCGTGAGCAGTGCAAAATCCGTGGCCGGCAAGGTATCGATGGTTTGGCTGTCACCGCGGAATTCAGCGTACGGGCCTTCGCTGAGCACTACGACCGCGACGTCCGCCGCGTCCATCGTTGCAGCCGGCGCAACCACCTTGGTGACGGCTTGTAGAATAGTTGTCCCGGTTGTCAGCTCACCGCTGCCCTGCCAACTGATTGTCCAGCCGCCGCATTGATGCGAAAGACTATCCGCACCGCTGCCGCCCACCCACACACTTGCCGTCTTCGCGAGCGGCAAGACGTTGTTGTCGTTCTTGAGCAACACCATGGATTCACGCACCGCTTGGCGACCGACCATGCGGTGATCCGCAGAGCCCACATTGGCAAGCAACGCGGTGTCGCGCGTGGGGTGATCGAAAAGGCCAGCCTGACATTTAACGGTGAGAATGCGCGAGGCTGCATCCGTGATGCGCGGCTCCGGCACACCGGCTTCGATGGTGTCGATGGTGCCCTGCCAGTCATTGGGCTGCATGAACATATCGACCCCCGCGTTCGCGGCGGTGACAATGCCCGGCGCGGGGCCTTCCGTTGCGGCATTCCAATCCGTACTCACGAAGCCCTTGAAGCCCAACTCGGTCTTCAAGATGTCCGTGAGCAGCATGCTGCTGCCGGTCATGCTGTTGCCATTCCAGGTTGCGTCGCTGACCATGATGGAGCCCAAGCCCGCTTGAATCGCCGGCAGATAAGGCGCAATCCCATATTTGCGCATAGCTGTTTCGTCGATCATCACGTTGCCGCGATCCACCACGCCCCCTTTGGCAGACGTGCCAGCGGTCGCTTGTCCGTCACCCGCCCAGTGCTTGGCGCACGCGATGATCCCCGGCATGCCGGTACCCAAACCACCGCGACCCTGCAAACCCATCACGGCTGCGGCGCTCAGTTGAGCGGTCAACTCCGGATCTTCGCTGAAGGATTCGAACACTCGACCCCAGCGATCGTCGAACGAGACGCTCACCATGGGCCCGAAAGTCCAGTTCAAGCCGGTCGCGGCAACTTCCGACGCCGTGATCTGACCGATTTGCTCAATCAATTGCGGATCGCGTGTGCACCCGAGCCCCGCGTTGTGGGGAAAAATCACAGTGCCAGTCGCCGTGTTGTTGCCGTGCACTGCATCCGCCCCAGCCAGAATAGGGAGCGCCAGTGGAGTTGCCGCTGCGGCCGTGGTGAAACTATCGACGAACGTGGCCCACGACATCGGACTGCTGCCCCCTTGCGGCACAAACCCACCCGGAGCAAATACGGCGCCAGGCTCCTGCATCGTCGTCTCTTGCGTTGTGGGCGCTTGGCCGTTCGCGTTGCCCGCCATCACCATTTGCGCCGCTTTTTGTCTCTTGCTCATCGTGGGGATCAAAGCGGCCACCATGGTGCTGCACGCTTGGCTGGGCCACATCACCGTTGGGATCATATAGGCGCTGCCGCCGCCGCTGCCCCCAACGCCCATTGCGCCACCCGTCGCATCCCCGCCACCGCCGCCGCTGCCGCCTGCCGTGAGCCCCGCCGAACCGCCACTGCCGCCCATCGGTGTGGCCACGGTGCCGCCCGCTCCGCTCATGCCACTGGCCATTCCGCCGTTCGCATTGCCACCGGTCGCGGTCATGGTCGTTCCCGCACTGCCTCCGGTTGTCACTGCTCCGGGTGTGCCCCCTTGGGCTCCCGTTGAATTCGCGGTGTTGCTGCTGGAACACGCGCTAACCACAAACAACGCTGAAATCGCTAGGTACGTTCGCATGAAACTCGCCTCACTTCGCCCGATCGTCCACTGAATGGTGCCGCCCAACAGTGTCCGTCTCGTGCAGCATTTGTCCCGGGAAATAGCAGGGCTGACCTAGCACAGCCGCAGCTGAATGTGGAGCAGTGCTCAGCTCGTGGCGAGGTCCGGGGACTGTTGTCGGCCGGACCTGAAATAGCGGGTGTTCGCGTAGAATTCTTCCGTTTGCTCCGGGTGCCAACCCGGAACCCCCAACAGCGGCAGCGGTAGGAATGAATCCGCACGCAGCGCAGCGGGCAGCTGTGCCGCCAGAGCCGCATCCACTGCCGCACGCGCTTGCCATGAATCCTTTTGATAATCAGCAGTGGGCCACAATAACGGCAATGCCTTGGCAGTGATCCCCAGGTGCGGCTCTTGCAGTGATTCATACAGCGCGTGCCCGACAATCAGGCAATGCACGTCGCGATCGAATCGCGCCCGACCTTGGACAAAAAACTCGCGCCAGGCGAAGTGCTCGAGGGGCGCGACCCAGTTCAGGTTCGACGTGAGCAGCACCATGCCCCCTTCGTCGAATTGGGCAGCGCGACTTTGCACTAGCGTGCGTCGGTTGCGCACATCCACTTCGCTCGACCCCATCTCAGAGCGCTGCACCTGGTTGATGGCCCACTTGAAACGCGGGTAGTGCATCCACACCAACGCGTTGAACAGATCGTGCCAACTCTGCGCACGCGTGGGCACACAGCGGCGCTCTGCCACGAATGCCTCGTAGCCTCCGGCTGCTTTCACTCTTGGCGGCGGCTGCTCCGCAAAAATCGGCAATGCGTCGGCATCGCACCCCTCGACCAAGTCACACAGCGCTCCGTATTCCGAAACCTTGGGCCAATCCCGTAAACTCAAAAGGTGCCGGCACAACGGCTGCGACAGCTGCTCGAACGCCGGACAGCATCGCAGAAACTCGGGCTGGTAGGCGGGCATTGCTCCGCTCTACTGAACCTGTTAGCAACCCGCATGGCAAGCACTCTCTCAGCCGCCGCAAATCGCGCAGTCACCATCCACTACACGCTCACGCTGGGCCAGGGCCAAGTCGTCGATCAATCCGGCGATGAGCCCCTGACGTACCTGCACGGTCACGAGAATATCGTGCCCGGCCTAGAGCAGCAGCTCGAAGGCAAAGTTGCAGGCGATAAATTGAAAGCCGTGGTGCCACCGGCCGAGGGCTACGGCGAGAAGCTGCCGAACGCACTGCGCAAGATCCCGAAAAGTTCATTGCCCGAAGACGAACCGATTGAGGTGGGCATGCAATTCATGATGCAGAATAAGGACGGGGACGTAGCCGCCATGTGGGTGGTCAAAGTCGACCCCGAAAGCGTTACCTTCGATCTGAATCACCCACTGGCTGGGGAAACGCTCACCTTCGACGTGGAAGTACTCGAGGTGCGTGAGGCGACCGCCACAGAGCTCGATCACGGGCACGTCCACGGCCCGCACGATCATCACCATCACTGACGGCACCCCTCTTTGGGGCACCAGGAGAGATTCTGGTTACCAAGAAAATTCCGCCTGGGGTGAATTGAAGGCGGGAATATTCACCTCGGCTCTGCGTCTCATTGATAATTCTGCCCCTCGAAACGCATCAATACAGAGGAGCAGGGCGCCTAGCTCTGTTTCTTCCTTCCGGAGGTTAAAATCCATGGTTTCTCGTCGCTCCAGCTCTCCCATTCGAGTCGCATTGCGGCTCTTCACCTTTGTTTCCCTGTTCGCGGGCACGGCCGTTTTCGTCGGCGCTTGCGGCAGCAGCTCAAAAACAAACGCCGGCGGCGGCACTGACGCCAGCACGGCAGGAAATGGGACGGGCGGCAACGCCAACGGAGGCACAGCGGCCGGCGGCTCTAGCAATGGCGGGACGGCAGTAGGCGGTGCGGCCAACCATGGGGGCAACGCCAACAACGGCGGCAACGCCAACAACGGTGGCAACGCGAACAACGGCGACGCCAGTGTGGTCGGTGATGGCAGCGTAGTCGGCGACGGCAGCACGGCGGGGGATTCTGGCCCGAACGCTGGCGACGGCGGCGGCACCGGCCCCTGTGGCAACGCCGGCGAGGCCTGCTGTGCGGGCAATTCCTGCACCGCGGCTAACACCTTCTGTGGCAACAACGGCATCTGCCAAACGTGCGGTGCGGCCGGTGACAATTGCTGTCCGGATAACAGCTGCCAGGGTAGCGGGTGCTGCTACGGCGGGACTTGCCTGGCCGAAAACACGATGTGCGGAAACAACGGCGGCACGTGCACCGGCGGCGCTTGCGACAATTGCGGTGCCGATGGTCAGGCTTGCTGCGCCGGCGTATGCCAGAGCGGCTTTGCCTGCCAGGGCGGCGGTGGTGGCGGTGGTGGCCTGTGCACAGCTTGCGGCGGAGATGGTCAACCCTGCTGCGCTGGGCAGACTTGTGACTCCGGTTTTGCCTGCGGCGGTGGCGGTGGAGGTGGCCTGTGCACCGCATGCGGCGGACAAGGGCAGCCCTGCTGCGCCGGCTCCGCGTGCGATACGAATCTGGCCTGCACGCCGCAAAACTTTGGCCCGGATCTGTGTCGGGGCTGCGGGACCAACGGCGCGCTGTGCTGCGGCATCGACGCCGGCACCGGCGGCAGCTGCTCTGAGGGCGTCTGCGTCGACCAACCCGTCTTTGGCGGCGGCACCGAGGGTCGTTGTCACACGGGCTGCGGTGACACCAATCAGAACTGCTGCAACGTCCCTGGTCCGGACAATATGTGCGCTTCAGGCCTGACCTGCGCCGGCAACAACCGTTGCAACTGAAACCGATGGCAGTTCAGGCTGCCATGAAATGAGCAGGAAGCGCCTGGGTCAGAAGACCCGGGCGCTTCTGTTTTGTACGCGTGCTAAGAAGCACGGCCATGGGCGTGTACGCCGTTGGCGATGTGCAGGGCTGTGTCGAGCCACTGCAACGCTTGCTCGACAAGGTAGCTTTCGACCCCGCGAAGGATCGCCTGTGGCTGACCGGCGATCTGGTCAACCGCGGGCCCCAGTCGCTCGCCGCTGCGCGCTTTATTCGCTCCTTGGGCAGCACCGCTCTGACGGTCTTGGGCAACCACGACCTGCATTTGCTCGCGGTCGCCCTAGGGCATCGCCCGCAACGCAGCCAAGACACCTTTGTGGATTTGCTGCAGGCCCCTGACATCGATGAGCTGGTGGCCTGGATACGGCAGTGGCCGCTGATGCACCACGATGCGGCCCTGGGCTTCACGCTGGTGCACGCGGGAATTCCTCCCCAATGGAGTCTGAGTGCCGCACTTTCGCGCGCCGCTGAGGTGGAAGCGGTCCTGCGCAGTAGCTCCCCCGCGGTGTTGCTCGATGCAATGTACGGCGATGACCCCAAAGCGTGGCGCGACGATCTGCAAGGCAGTGAGCGCCTGCGGGTGATCACTAATTACTTTACACGCATGCGATTTTGCACCCCTGAGGGGGAACTCGATCTCAAGAACAAGCGCTCGCCGGAACACGCGAAGCCCGGCATGGCACCTTGGTACAGCTATCCCCTGCGGCAGACACGCAACGATCGCATTATCTTTGGCCATTGGGCGATGCTCAACGGTGCGGCGGCCACACCCAACGTCTATGCACTGGATACCGGGTGCGTGTACGGCGGCGACTTGACGTTGCTGGATTTGGCCACGGAACGCACCGTGTGCGTCTCGTGCCAGCGTCACGATTTGCCCGGACAGCAATGGCAATGAAGCGAACGGCGATCAAACCGCGCACGAGGCGGCGGCACCCGGATGCCAGGAAGGTTGCTCCTCCGAAGGCTCACCAGGGGCAACACGTTCACAAGGTTCACACGGTTCACAGCGTTAACAAGGTGCACGCACCGGTGCAGCCGCAAATCACCGCGCGCTTTGCGACCGGCGCCTGGCTTCTGACCTGTCGCGAAGGGTCTGAACGCGATCTGTGCGATGAGTTGCTGCTGCGCCGTTGGCAACAGCGGGCTCAAGCGATTGCGCCCGCGTTGGTCGTAGTCGCTGGCCCCCCGCAGAACGGCAGCCCTGCGCGCGAGCTGACCTTCGCCCGCCAGGGATTCAAGATTGCGCTCATTTCCCACGTTGACAGTGTGGAGCCCGCAGCGCGCCAGTTGGCGGCGTTGCTCCAGCGAGCGACCGGCTACGCGTTGCAAGTGTGGACGCCAGACAGCAGCGCGGGCAACGCGCTCAGCGCCGAAGCGCGCTCGCTAGAAAATGCGCTGGGGAGCGCACTTGCGGCAGCACTGCCCCAAGTGCCGATATGGACCGCGACTGCGTTGCCGGGCCAAGTGGGCGGGCGACTGGTGCAAGCCTGTCTATTGAGCGATCAGCGAGTGGCATTGGGCATTGATTCGGCTGCCAACGCGATCTCCTTAGCGCCTGGCGGGCGCAATCGAGTGCATGTGCCCGGGCCATTGCCGTCGCGCTCGGCCCGCAAATTGGAAGAAGCGCTGCAGTGGTTCGGCACGGCGCCGGGCAAGGGGGAATTGTGCGTCGATCTGGGCGCGGCACCGGGCGGATGGACGTACGTACTGTGCGGTCATGGGGCAAAGGTGATCGCCGTCGATCCAGGCGCGTTGCGCGACGACATCGCGGCGCATCGCGCTGTGATCCACAAGCGACAGAACGCGTTTCAATTCGAGCCCGAAGAAACGTGCGACTGGCTCTTTTGTGACATGGCCTATCGGCCGCTTGAGGTTGCGGCGCTGCTGGCGAAATGGGGACGCAATCGCTGGGCGCGGCTGCTCGTGGCCAACATCAAATTGCCCATGACTAAGAAGGCTGAAATTGTGATGCGGGTGAAAGAGATCCTGGAAGCGGGCGCAGGCTGGAAGAATGTGCGCGCCAAACAACTCTACCACGACCGCGATGAAGTCACCCTGTGCGGCTATGTCACCTGAAAGGCTTTCAGGGCTGCCACTGAATTGAGATGATGTCGTGCCCGCCGCGCGGTTCATTCACCAAGGGCCCCGCCGTCCAGCCCAAGATCAGCACCTCGCCGTCAGGCTTGACCCCAACGCCGGTCGCGCCTTCAGCACCGCATGAATCCCACAGGTGATTGACAAAATTCGCACCGTCCGTGTCCCAACCCACCGCGGCGATTTTGCCGGGGTCACAAGACGTGTCGTCGGTGGACTGAACCGTGACCGCTAAACTCGGCCCGCCGCTGCCGCTGATGGCCAGCGCGTGAACCCAGTCGTCGTGGTCCGTGCCCCACATCTTGGTCCACACGGCGGTGAGCGTCCCATCAAATTTCACCGCGAAGGCGTCCACCCCACCGCTGGTTTGCTCGCCGTTCATGTTGCCTTGCGTGCTGCCGCCCACCAGCACGTTGCCACTCGGGTCAATCGCAATGCCTTCCGCGGAATCGCCGTATTGAGTGCCGAATTGGCGCGTTTGCACAATGTTGCCGTCATTGTCGAGCTCCACCACGAACGCATCGTAGTCGCCCACTTTGGCATCCGTGCCCAACTTGCCCGCAGTGCGCCCCGCAACCCACAGGTGATCGCCGGGGCCCATCGTGGCGGAGGTGATCACGTCGGCTTTGTTCGTGCCCCATTGCTTGGTCCACAAGCGATTGCCGGCATTGTCGAATTTGGTCACGAACAGATCGTCCCCGCCCACCTGCGCGGTGCCCAGTTGACCGCCGGTGCTTCCCGCGACGAACACATTGTCGACTGAGTCGGCGGCTACCGCGCGGGGGATGTCGTTTGCGTCCGTGCCCCATTGACGTAGCCATACGGGCTTATTGGCGTCATCGCCCCATTTGATGAGGAACGCATCGCGGCCGCCGTAATACGGATTTTCCCCGATTTGCCCAACTGTCCACCCTGCCACTAAGTGATTGAACTGACTGTCGGCTGTCACCGCAGTAGCCGTGTCGTCAGCATCTGAGCCCCACACGATGTCTTTCAGCAACATGTCCTGCGCGTCTCTGACTTGCAGGTAGGCGTCGCTGTCGAGGCGGTAAGTGGTGGCGCCGTAGCGGTGGTATTTGCCCGTGGTGGCCACCGCACCGCGTTTGTCGATCGCCAGGGCGGTACCCTCGTCGTCTTCGGGCGTGCCGCGTTGGCCAGCGGCATAACCCTGCCAGCAGGTAGTGGCCGTTTGACATTGCAACGTGGGGCACTCGCTCAGGGGCGTCCAGTCGCGACATCCGAATTCATCTTGCACACACGTGCGGCTGCTGCCCGCGGTGCATTCAACCGCGCCTGCCGTGGTGCAACCTTGAGTGCAAGTGCCGCAACTTTGATCATCCGCACAAAATCCTTGAGCGCAGGTTTGCGTGGCATTCCATTTAAAGCACCCCTGTTGATCCGCCATGCAGGTGCCCAGCTCGCCTTTGAGGCAGCCGCTTACGCCAGAAGCGGCACACTCGTTCACGCATTCGGTGCAGTGGTTCTCGTCACCGCAGGTGCCCAGCAGGCAATTGAATTGGTACAAAACCGTGCAGCCGCTCAGCGGGTTGAGGAAGCAGGTGGTGATCTTTCCATCCACACACGTCGTGGGGGCAGTCGCGTCACATTCATCAACGCAGGCGGCCGCGTCGCTGCCCGCATCCACCAATTGCGGCGATCCGCTGCCGCCTCTGCCTCCAACTGCGGGCACCGCACCACCACCTCCGCCGCTCCCCCCCGGGGTGGGCGCAGTCGAGCCTCCGCTGCCTCCCATGGAGACGCCGATGCCGCCATCCGTCATCCCGTTGCCGCCGTTCGATGTGCTTGCGCCACAACTGCAAGCGCCTAAACGCAGCCCATCGCCCGAACAGCGCGCTTGCCCCGTGCAGCCCTGAGGTCCGGTGCAGCTCTGCATCGACCCCGGCATACAAATCGGATCTTGATGATCCGCGGGACCCGAACTCCCACCGCAATTAACCAGAGCACCCAACAGCAATAGGCTCCCGCCCAAGAGAGCCCACAGCCACTGGCGTTTGCGCTGCGGCATCAGCGGCCTCGCTCCGCGCGCACCAGCGAGCGCCGACGCGCCATCACCAAACCGAGCAACAATATCGCCCCCAGTGTGGGCAGCGGCCCCTGTGAGCTGCGCTGGCCCAACCCGCAGCCACCACCGCCACCGCCGCCACCACCGCTACCCCCTGGGATGGGCGTGGTCGAACCCCCGTTTGATCCTGCATTGGCCTGCATTGAGCCTGGAGCAGCTCCTGCGTCGCCCCCGCTGGACGTAGCAACCGAGCCGCCCATGCTGCTTGCCCCGCCAGCTATGCTGTTCTGGCCACCCTCCGCCATCGATTCCCCGCCCGTTCCCCCGGCGCTCTGCGTGGTGCCGCCGCTTGCCGGCATCGACGCGTCGGCGCTCATCATCGATGGCTGGCCGCCCCCACTGCTCATGCCCGCATCCGGCGAATAATTGGGATCGTCTACGCACTGCGCGCTCACGCAGATCTGACCTACGGGACACAGTCCATTTCCATCGTCAATGTAGACGTTGCAGTTGTCGTCAAGGCCATTGCACACCTCCGGCGTCGGCACACCCGGAACGCAATCTGTGTTGAAGCAGGAATCTGTCGTTCGCGCGCATTCTCCGACGCCGCAAGAAACGATGAGTCCTTCATCAATATTGCCGTCGCAATTGTCGTCGCGCTGATCGCACAATTCCGTTGCACCCGGGTAAGTCAGTGGATCGGTATCGTCGCAATCGTCAGAAACGCTGGCGTAACCGGGGTTCGCCCCGCAACCCAGCGCTGTTTGGGTGGGCACGCCGTGGCCATCGCCGTCGGCATCCAGGTACACAGTGACGTTGTTCAATCCTTCATCGATGTTGGTGTCGCAGTTGTCGTCTTTGAGGTTACACACCTCAGCGGCGCCGGGATTCACTAGGGCGTCGTTTTCGTTACAATCGCCGGCCTGATCCGCCCATAGCGCACTGGGGCCGCAATCGAGCTCCGTGAACAGCGAGGTGCCGTAACCGTCTTGATCGTAATCGCGGTATACGGTGACCGGCGGGCAGCCGTACACAAGGTCAATGTCGTCTGTTCCAGTTTCGTCGCCACCGCGCGTACCATCGGCATTGGCAGAAACCGCGCCGACATCAAAGCGGGTGCCCCCTGGGGTTGCCGGTGCTTGCCAATTGACGTGGAACGTCACCACCCCACCCACCGCCGCCTTGCGAGCGCTGTGGCCGATGCCGCTGCCGTTGAGCTTCGTGCCCTCGCCCGCAATCGGTATGAACGTGCCTTCGGCGCCCGAGGAAATGTAAAAACCGCCGCCTTTGGTGTTCGTGCCTTGAATGGTCACCGTGAGCAGCACGATGTCGCCCGGACTGATCGTGCCGCTGGGCCCAGTGAGGGAGACCGTGGCCGGCGCGCTGCCGTGACACCCGCTGCAACTCGTGGTCGCAATGCCGTCGATCTTGGCGCTTGCCGACGAGGCAAAACCACACAGCGCCAGCACCAAGGCCAATTGTATGAGCGCGAGCTGGCCCAACTTCACCGGCGAGAGCACCACGATGCTCCTACTGTGCTAGCCGCCAGCCCTCGACGCAATACGGCAAAAGCATTGAAACAACGCAGCGTTAGCGTAGGGGCGAAAACATCCACCCAGCGAGCGAATTCAACGCCACAAGGTCAAATCTTTGACTCGAATCGAGTCACTCGCCGCCTCTAACTCTCCCACAAACCCGCGCCCGGCAAGTGGGTGTTTTGCCTACATCTCCGAGCGCCTTTGAAGTCAGCGATGAGAGTACGGAACTTTCACGACGGATAGCGACGTGGTGTCGAATGGATCGGGGAGTCGGGGGCGCGGATGCGA
>DATJEQ010000507.1:0-10400 GCA_035496495.1 Polyangiaceae bacterium | reverse complement strand
CGATCACTGACTTGAAGGCACAAGAGGCGTGCAGCCTAAAAGGGCTGTTATTCGATCTCGACGACAACCTGCTCGACCATGGGAAATTGACCGAAGCGGCCTACAGCTCGCTGTTTCGGCTGCGGGAGAGTGGCCTGCTCTTGGTGTGCGTGACCGGAAGGCCCATCACCTGGGGCAAGCTGCTGGTGCGCCAATGGCCCATCGAAGCCGCGGTGTGCGAAACCGGAGCCCTTTCCGCACACTGGCGCGAAGGCAGGCTCGCCATTTGGGACACGATTTCAGCTGACGCGCGGCAAGCCAACGCAGCGCGCCTTGCTCAGTTGGTGACCGCGATGCGCGAGCAGTTCAGCCAATTGGTCGTCGCCTCCGATGCTTTGGAGCGCACGAGCGATTTCACCTTCGACATTGGCGAGACGCAGAAACTGTCGCCAGAAGTCGCGCAGCAAGCCGCGGCGTTTGCGCTCTCGCGCGGGGCGCGCACTAGCAAATCCAGTGTGCATTTACACGTATCCTTCGATGTTCACGACAAGGCCTCGGGCACGCTGGCCGTGCTGTGTAAGCAACTGGGTGTCGACAGCACGGTTGCCCGCGCCAACTTTGCTTATGTCGGCGACAGCGAGAACGACGCGCCCTGCTTTGCGGCCTTCAACACCAGCATTGGCGTTGCGAATCTTCAAGGGCAATTCACCGTTCCCCCGCGCTTCGTGACACGCAAGCCGTCCGCCCAGGGGTTCGTTGAAGCGGCCGAACAGATCATTTCCCAACGGAGCAAGCGATGACAACGACCCAAGGATCCCCTTCTCAACAGACCCTCGTCGATCTCGGAAAAAAGTACCTGTATCCGAATTATCGTCAACCGCCGCTGGTGATCGTTCGCGGTCGCGGCTGTGAATTGTGGGACGCGGCGGGCAAGCGCTATCTGGATCTTTACGCGGGAATTGCCGTCAACGTGCTGGGGCACGCGCATCCCGCGGTAACAGCCGCGATCGCCGAACAGGCTGGCACCTTGATGCACGTGTCGAACTATTTCTACAACGCACCCAACGTGCAGTTGGCACAGCGCCTGTGCGCATTGACGGGCATGGATCGCGCATTTTTTTGCAATTCGGGCACCGAAGCGATTGAGGCGATTTTGAAGTTGGCGCGGCGTCACTTTTTCGCGCGTGGTGAAAATCAGCGCAATAAAGTGATCGCGTTCCACGGCTCATTCCACGGGCGCACGATGGGGGCACTCGCGGCAACGGGACAAAATAGTTACCGCGAGGGGTTCGGGCCGTTGCCCGGTGTGATCCATGTGCCCTTTGCAGACGCCGACGCCGTTGAGGCCGCCATTGATGACACCGTCTGCGCGATCTTGATCGAGCCGGTACAGGGTGAAGGCGGCGTGGTGGCTGCTCCACCGGGGTTTCTGCAAACGCTGAGAAGCCTGGCGGATCACAATGGCTTGCTCTTGCTCGCCGACGAAATCCAAAGCGGCATTGGACGCACGGGGCGCTTCTTGGCGATCCAGCACAGCGGGGTTCAGCCGGACGCGGTGGCGATCGCCAAGGGCCTTGCTGGCGGCGTGCCCGTGGGGGCCATGCTGTGCAAAGAGCACCTGAGCGCAGCGCTGCCTCCCGGATCGCACGGATCTACCTTTGGAGGCAACCCACTGGCATCGCGTGCCGCCCTGGCGACATTGGACGTGATCGAAAACGAAGGCTTAATGGAGCGCGCTGCGATCATGGGCGAACGGCTGAGCGCCGGATTGATGGAACTTTGCGCCGCCCACCCGCGACACCTCAAAGGCACCCGCGGGCTGGGGTTGATGCAAGCAGCGGCGCTGCACGATCCCATCGATCCACGGGCATTGCAGGGAAAAATCAGGGATTTAGGGGTGCTACTCACGGTGGCGGGCGGGGGTGTTGCGGGCGGCAAAGCTCTGCGCTTTACTCCCCCACTGATCATCAGCGATGACCAGCTCAAGGAAGGCCTTGCCACAGTGGGGCAAGCGCTCGCTGCGTTATAAGAATCAGGCTGCTGATAGAGAAAGAGCAAGTCAATGCGCCATTTTTTGTGTTTGAACGATCTGGGTGCCGACGGAATCATCACTCAGCTCGACCGAGCCGATCAGTTCAAGAAAACCCGTGGAACGACGGGTGCTGGGCGACCCCTCGCGGGCAAATCGGTCGCACTGATTTTTGAGAAAGCCTCCACCCGCACGCGATTGTCTTTAGAAGTGGCCGTTGCCGAGCTAGGCGGGCACCCGGTGGTGCTCACCTCCGCTGGCTCACAGTTGGGTCGCGGGGAGCCAATTTCGGACACCGCCAAGGTGCTTACCCGCATGGTGCATGCCGTCACGGTGCGCACATTCGGCCAAGAACGTGTCGCGGAACTCGCTCAACATTGCAGCATTCCTGTGCTCAATGCCTTGACGGACCTGTACCACCCGATGCAGCTGCTCGCGGATCTGCAAACGGTGCGCGCCGTCAAAGGAACGCTGAAAGGTTTGAAATACGCGTGGATCGGCGACGGCAACAACAAGGCCAATTCTTGGATCGAAGCGGCCGGCCTGCTCGGTCTCGATCTCACGGTTGCTTGCCCCGCCGGGTTTGATCCTGATGCCGCGACCTTGCGGGAAGCAATTGCCCGCGGTGGGCGGATCCAGATTGTGCGCGATCCAAAGATCGCGGCGCAGAGCGCGCACGTTATCAGCACCGATGTGTGGGCCAGCATGGGCCAAGAAGCGGAGCAAGCCGCGCGTGCGGCGACATTCAAGGGCATGGGCGTCACGCAAGCGTTGCTCGATTTGGCGACGAAAGACGTGGTGGTGCTGCATTGCCTACCCGCGCATCGCGGCGAGGAAATTGACGCAGACGTGATCGACGGGCCGCGCAGTTTCGTCTGGGATCAGGCGGAGGCGCGCTTGCACACTTCAAAAGCGGTGCTGACTTGGGCCATGGGGCTCGACGGCTCAAATGCCGGCTGAGGATCCTGCGTTGCAGGGGGCGCTGGTTGCCGCCCCCAACGGTCATTGCGCTCAATGCGAGCAACCGCTCGATAAGCTGCGGGCAGAAAAGGTCGCGCTGTTCGATTGGCGTTTCTTCTATTTCTGCTCCAGCGCTTGTGAAGCTGATTTTCGCGCTGCCGAGGCAAACCCCAAATCCAGGCCCTCCGTCGATGTCACCCCACAGGGCGTGTCGCCGGCTGATCTTGAACCCTTAGAAATCGGCAGCGATATCGCGCATGCCTCGGACAGCACCGACGAATCCTTGGCGGAGGCACAGGCGAAGAAGCAGCTTCGCTTGCTGCAACGGACCACCCTGAGTTGCTGCGCGTTGCAGATCCCGCTGTTGTTCTTTCTGACAACAGCCGCGGCACATTACTCCGTTTTAGCGCTCGCGACGTCGGGGTTGGTCGCTCTTATTTTGAGCGAACGGCGCACCGAACGCACGCACCTCGATCTGCCCTTTGCAACGCTCGTGATCACGCCTGCGCTGCTCACCGTAGTGTCCTCGGTGGCTACGCTGGTCGCGTCGAGCTATCAGACCGACCTTGCCATCGCGGCGTGCCTTGCCTTGAGCACGGTGGCACTGGGTCGGCATCTATTGCAGCAGGAGCGCGCGAATACTGAGCGCGATCTGGCCCTCTTAGTGGGGCAAATGTCGAAGCCCGCACGCCGCTTGGTCGACGGACGCGCCACTGCAACCGCGGAGCTGGATCTACGCCCCGGGCAACAAATCGTGCTCAATGCCGGCGAGACTCTGCCGGTCGATGTCATGATTGTCGCGGGACAAGCACAGGTACTTCCCTGGCCCGCAGCGACGCAGCCCACAGCACGCGGCGAAGGCGAATCGCTGGTTGCTGGAGCGCGCATCAGCGACGGGACAGTGCGCGCCAATGTGACCTGGACGGGCTACGATCGCTCGTTGCTTCGCCTGGTGTGCGCCCCTGAGCGCGCTGCGGAAATTCACTGCGGCGCAAGCCAATGGAGCGCATTTGCTGCGACCCGATTGAGCTTGGTCTTAGGCTTGGGATTTGGCGGAATCGGGTACACTTTGGGATTCCCCTGGGAGCAGGGGCTTGCGCTCGCTGCCGCAGCCCAACTTTGGTTCGGCAACACCGTGTACCGGCAAATGGCCCCGCTTGAACTGCGCAAAGCGGCATTGCGAGCGGCAGATCAAGGCATCGCTTATCGCGACGCGGCCAGCTTCGATCAAGCGGGCCAAGTCTCGATGGCGGTGTTCTGCACACGGGGCACCATTTTGCTCGGAACGCCCGAAGTCGTGATCGTCGAAGGGCTCGGTCGTTTCGACACGAACGAAGTCTTCGCGCTGGCAGCCGGTGCGTTAGGGCCCGCCACGCACCCCAATGCGGTGGCCGTGCAGCGCGCGGCAGCAGTGCACAACATCACGTTGGACGCGGTGCGCAGCCATGATTCTTTGCCGGGTCTGGGTGTGCTCGCCGTCGCTTCCAACGGTCAGAATCTAGCGGTCGGCAATCGCTCGCTCATGCTGCGCCAACGGATCAGCATTGCCTCAGTGGAGGCCCGCGTCGCGGAGTTGGAGGGTACTGGGCGTACCGTGTTGCTGGTTGCACTCGACATGCACGTGATCGGTTTCATTGGCTTGCAGGATGGGCTACGACAGGGTGCACGCGTCGCAGTACAACAGCTCACGCGAGCACAAATAGAGCCGGTATTGCTTTCTGGGGACGCACGCGACACCTGTGAAACAGTGGCTAAAGCCATTGGCATTGAGCACATTCGCCCTGAAATTCGACCCGCTGATCGCGGCAAGGAAATCCGTCGACTGTCCAACGCCGGGGCCGTGGTCGCGGTGATTGGCCATCACCCCACCGACGAACCCGCTATGGCCGCCGCTGAAGTTTCGCTCGCCTTGCGCAGTGCGGGCTCCAAAACAGCAACGTTCAACGTTGAGCTGTGCGCGGATCACGTTGAATGCAGCGCCGTTGCCCTGATCTTGGCCCAACACGCCCGCAAAGTCAGCTTCCTGGTGCTGCTGTGTGCCACCCTGCCGGGCGGCTTCGGGTTATTGCTGGCGCCGCTGGGCGTCCCCATTTTTGTGCCGTTGTTCTTGATCCTACTGGGAGTGGTCGGCGCCGCTCTCGCGCCGCGGTTGTTCCAAAGGCTCCTGGCACCTCCCGTTGCCACGCAAAATCAGTGAGCGTGCGTGAACTCGGCGTCGGTGCACACGAAATGACAGGGCACGTCGTGTGGCTCGTTGGGGACTTCGGCCAACAACTGAAACGAGAAGATCACCACACAGGTTGCGGCGTTGGGAAAGTCTCCCAACGTGACGTCGTAGAACCCAGATCCTGAGCCAATGCGATGTCCAGTGAGCGCCGCTGCCAGGGCGGGCACGATGATCAGGTCAACGTCAGACGGCGCCGCAGCGGGTCTCGTCGGATCGGGCTCAACAAAAGGGTGCCCTCGCGGGATCAACTCAGCGGCAACATCTTCCACCAATCGAAACCCGGTGGTGTGCCCCTCAGCAGTCTTGTCCATGAATGGGTAGTAGACTCTCTTGCCGGCTTTGCGACAACGCAGGTCGAATTCGCCCAAATCGACTTCGCCGCGTTCGGCCATCGCCGCGTACAACGCTACCCCCGCTGCAGCCTTGAACACCGGGCTCGCGCTCAAGAATTCAACGATGCGTGCACTGCGCGTCGCACGAGCGGCGGAGGGCAACGCTTTGCGCACAGCGGTCATCCGTCGTCGGACGGCGCGTTTCATCCGGGTGGCTAATAGAGAGTCAAAAGGTGCGGAATCGCGCGCCATGATTTCAGTAGGCGGCCCGCCGCCGCTCGGTGATCTGACCACCCTCCAACACGTAACCGGGAACCTGTAGGCGGTCGATCAACAGATCGCGATTGGTAGCGACTAGCATCGTCACATTGCGATCATCGCGGTAGCCCACCAAAATTTCGTGCACCAATTTCGCGGTGTCCGGATCGAGCCCCACGTCCGGGTCGTCGAAAAAGAAGAAATTCGGTTCCATCGCTATCGCGCGTGCGAGCGCAACGCGCTTGCGCACGCCAAAGGAAAGGTGGGCCGGCAATCGGTAAATATCGGATTCCAGCACGCGCACCCGCGAGAGCGCCGCGCGCGCGCGTTGCTCCACGTCCTGCAAGGTCAGACCCAGCACATCGGCGTGGTAACGCAAGGGCAGCGCCACGTTTGCGATTGCGTTCATGTTGGAAACCAAACCGCCCTCTTGGAACACAAAGCCGCGCCGGATCCCGTGCCGGAGCAATTCACTGGGGTACACGGGGTTCGCCGGGCGCCCCCCCAGCCGCACGCTGCCTGTCTGTATGGCAATCAGCCCCGCTGCGGCGTACAGCAGTGTGCTCTTTCCTGAACCATTCGAGCCGGTGACCACCACACAGCCTCCGGTAGGAATGTGGAGCGTGGCCATATTGAGCACTTGCACCGCTCCGAAGCGGAAAGTGACGTCGTCGATTTCTATGCCGCCTTCAATGAACTCGTGCGGATCACGAAAGCTCGGCGGAACGCTTGGATTCATCATGATGGCTACGGCTAACGACCCGGTGGACCGACAATGTAATAGAACGCGGCGGTGACCATGGTGTTGAATACCACGCAGGCGAGCAAGCTCATCACCACGGCGAGGCTGGCTTTTTGTGGCACATCAGTCGGCGATCCCTGCACGTCCATGCCGAAGAAGCAGGGCAACCAGCCCACAATGGTGCCCAGCCCCACTCCCTTGATGAAAAACAACGGCAAATCCCAGGGGACCAGCGCGTCACCAAAGCCGCCTTGAAGATCTCCTATGGTCGACACCCCCATCAGCAAGCTGACGACGAATCCGCTGATGATAGCGATGGCACCAAAATAGACAGTGAGCACCAGCACGCTCACCACGGTACCGGCCAAGCGTGGCCACACGATGATGCGCAGCGGATCGATGCCCAGCGACGACAATCCGAGGATTTCGTCGTTGGCTTTCATGTTGCCGAGCTCAGTTGCGATCGCGGTGCCCGATCGCCCAGCCACCACCACGGCCGTGATCAGGGGTGCCATCTCACGCAACACCACGGCCACCAAGATTTGCCCTAGGATTTCACCGGGCAACGCAGCTGCCACCAATTGCGTCTGCAGGATGATGGTGGCGCCGACCAAGGCCGCCACTGCACTCACCAAAGGCAGCGCTTGGAATCCGGTGAAGAAGATCTGGCGAATCGTGATCCCAAGCGAAACTTCCGCGGCGGCTTTCCCCGGTACAAAATTCGAACCCACCGCCGCGAACAGCATGAACACCAAGTCGCGCAGCGTGCGGTACCAACCGACGGTTTGCGCGCCCACCTGTTGCACCACGCCGGGCGCAATCGACGAGTTGGGTGCGCGTGGATTGAGCGACAGCGGCGGCTGCGAATCCGAACGCGTGGGGGGCAGTGAAAACGGGGATTGGGTCACCGGAATCTCATCTAATAGCGAAACTGACGGCCGAGCGCTCTGATGCCGGTAGGGGCTGTGCTCAGTACGTACCAGAAACAGACAAAGAGGAGACTACATCTACCCAGGTTTGGGCACTGAAATGACGAGCAGCGGAAGGATTCGCTTGCGGCCGCAATGCTTCAAGCCTGACACTGAAGCTGCCTAGGGACAGGCCGGCAAAAGAAGGGGTGGGGACGCATGAAGACCAAAGTGCGCTTTATTGAAGGGCGGCAAGGCGGCCTTGGAGTGCTGGAGGTGAGCACACCCATTGACCGTCCACTCGGGACGCGGGTGACCAGCTTGATCAACATGCTGGGGTTGCGCGTGGCCCATGCGGAGCGCCAGCAAGGCGACCAGCGACTGGTTGAGCGTTGGGTGCTGACGGAGACTGATGGTAGCTCAATCAATGATCTGCGACGCGCTCAGATCCAGGCGCTACTGTTCGAAGAGATGGGGTCGGCACTTCCCCCTCCGCCCAGCAGCCCCGAGCACATGGAGATACCGGCGTCGCCCGAGTCGTATCCGGCGTCAGCGCGCTAAGCCGACCCAAGCACCCAAACAGGTCATCAAGAACGCGATGGGCGCTGTGGCCAGCGCAAACAGTACCGCCACGGGGGCGGCAGCAGTGAACAACGCCACAGCCACGCCGATTGTTACAGACGCGCCAAGTGCGGATTCAAGCACGGTTGTGGCGCCGCTAGCGCGCGCAACCAAATAGCCGGAGATGGGGAATGCGGCCATCACCGACACCGCGAGCAACAACAGCGGACCATTCGATCGCGCGTCGGCTTCGTCGGCCAGACTGAAATCGATCCCCACCTTATGCCCGATGAACACCCCCAGCGCTAAGCAGGCGAATATGGCGCCCGCTGTGACCAGCGAAGCAATCGCAATCCAGCGCAGCATCAGTGGTTTTTCTGTTCTGCGCAGTGCCCGGCGTAGTGCCTTGAGGGGTGGCGGCTGAGCGAGCCCCAGCATACTGGTGCGACCGGGATTCGTTTCAATGTCGCGAATGGCTGCCCAGCCTAATGCGAGCATGGCGGCCGCCATCGGCACGGCGAGCACCAGCATTCCCGGGCCTCTGCCAAAGACAATGTGATCGTGCAGCGCGCGCACCCCCACCGCGATCAGCCAGGCGCTGATGAACCAGCGCCCCCTTGCGCGCCCCAACACATACCCCCACAAGCCCGAAGCGAAAAGGTGCGCCACACCCGCCAGCACAAGGCGTGCGCTGAGCACCCAGCTGAAGGGTTCAAAGAGCGCGGTGCTCACGGCTCGGCTAGCCGCGAACCCCGCCGCCACCAACACCCCGAACAGCAACCCTTGATAGCGATCTTCGATTTTGCGTTGCGTGTACAGCGGCCAAATACCGGCCGCTTTCGCGCCCTCTTCCAAGGGGATCACGAACAAGAACATCGCAAGCAATGCCCCCTGCGCGCGCTGAGGGGTCACCACTAGGCTCAGCCCCGTCACTTCCAGCAGTTTGCGCTCAATCCAAGTGCACGCGACGCCCAGCACCGTGCCGGCAAGTAACACCCACAGGGCGCGCCGCGGCGGAATCTGCGTGCCGTTGGCTTTCAGGTAGCGAAAAAGAAACAGCGCAGCGCCGAGGGACAGCGCCGCCAAGAGCGGGGTGAGGATCAGCTGAGCCACGCTGCCCCTGTGCCCCAATTCAGAAGTGCAGGCCGATATTCGCGCAAGCGCTGAAGGCAAGGCCCAGTGAGGAGCCCTTGCTGTTGTACAGGGCGTTCGTTTGTGCGGCCGAGCCAGCACCAGCAAGTGCCGCTGGGGCAATGCCGCTTACCTGCGAGCGGTAGAGGGCTAAGAAATTTCCTGAGAGCGCCGCGCCCACCGACAGCCGCGGAGTCACGTAGTAATCGAGGCCGCCACCCAACTGCACATTGAAGCCATCAATGTTGACATCCGACCCTCGCACACTGGTGGTAATCGCTTTATCGCGCAACGCGCCCACTCTGCTGTAGCCCGCGCCCGCCGTGACGTACGGCTCGAGGTGCCCGAGCGGAATGTGAAACCCTCCCTGCAACCCGAGCGACCACAAATCCCACTCAGCAAAGTTGCCGTAATTGAAATGCAAACCGAGCGTCAGTGCGATCACGCGCACCCCCAGCCCTCCGCCATAGGTGATGCCAGCAGCAGAATCCTTGACGATCACTCCGTCGAGCAACCGGTGCGACTTGAGCGCCTGAAGGGACGCCGCTTCGAAACCGATTTCTCCGTTGAGCCACACCCATTCCAGTCCACGACCTGAATCCTGCTGATCGGCCTGCTCCAACCTGCGCTCGGCGTCCCCTTGGCCGTAGTTGTTGGCGCCCGTGTTGTAGTTGGCCGTGTTGTTGGTGGGCTGCGAGGGATAAGAGGTCGCGGGGGCTGGCTGATACTGTCCGTATTGCCCTGGGGCGGCGGGTTGGGGTGCCGGTTGTGCAGCCGGCTGCCACTGCGCCGCAGCGACCGAACTGAGGGCATAGACCGAAAGGCCGAGCAGAGTGCCAAAAAGGGCTTTCATGCTGGGCTAGCCTAGCCTGACCGCTCGCGGAGCGCGAGGGCCGCACGGGGGAGGCCTGGTGCGAGTCGGGCTTGCAGGCTCACTCGGAGCACGATACGCATTGCAAACCAGGCCACGGAATCATGCGACGTTCGCGACTTGTGCTACGGGGATACGGCTCATTGCTGCTGATCGCAGCGCTGTGCAGCTCAGGCTGCACCCTGATCACGAGCGTCGATCGCAGCAAGATCAAGAATAACAACGGCACGACCGATGCCGGCATGAGCACGGGTGGCACTAGCACCGGCGGCAGCCACAGCGCAGGCGGCCACGGCGGCACTGGCGGAAGCCCGACGATGGGGGGCGGGGGTTCGGCGGCGACCAGGGACGCTGGACCTGACGGTGCCGCCAGTCCGACCGACAGCGGTGCTGATGCGTCCG
>DATJEQ010000506.1:0-6832 GCA_035496495.1 Polyangiaceae bacterium | reverse complement strand
ACCGACATTGCTCCATGCAACCGTTGATTCGCTTGCGCTTCATCCGCAAAACTGTTTTCCGTGAATAGGAGCAACATGGCCCCCGCCACAACAAGCGGCCCCCAACGCTTCATTGACGATCAGTATAGCACACGTCAACTCCTGGCTTGGGTCTTGCACCGCAGATGGGTTTGTTTACGCGATACAGCAGTTGGCGCATTCGCCGCGGCAGGCATTTCCCTGATGAATACGCGTTGTGGCTGGAACTATGCGTTGAGCTGGATCGTCTAATCCGCATGCTTCACATAGCAATTCAAGCAATGCGAACCCTGGGCTCTGGCCTCATTATTGGCTGCGTCTTGCTGGCCTGCAGCAGCGGCGGCGGGGGCAATGCCGCGGTGCAGCGGGGGGTGGGGGCGGCTTGTTCGACGAATGCGGATTGTCCGGAGATGGGGCAGAGGTGTTTGACGAACTTCAAGGGTGGCATGTGTGGCATTGCGGATTGCACACACAGCTCTCAGTGTCCCACAGGTTCAGTATGCGTTGCGGATCCGGATTTCTCGCGCAACTTCTGTCTGCTGGTGTGCAGCGACAAACCCGACTGCAACATCAACCGCCCCGTCACCTACGAATCCAACTGCACCTCAACCCTGAACGCAATCGACCACACCGACGCCGGAGCCGACCCCAAAGTCTGCCGCCCACCGAGTTAGTAAGCTCGGTCTGCTTCGCAAATCAGTGACACAAACCCGCACTTGTGTCACCGCGAGCTAGAACCATCTGGCGCGCGAGCGGGCAGGATCCTGGCGTGAGGCTGGAGGTCCAAATGAGGAAGCTTGTCTGCGTGTGCATGGTTGGGTTGATTGGTGCACTCCCGGGGTGCACGTTCATTGGTGGTGGGGTTGGGGCTGGGATCGACAGTTTGATTCCTGGCCCATACGAGAACTTGCCAAGAACAGAGACGGTGCCGCTGCGGCGAGGCGAAAGGGTGCGACTGGTGCTGGTTAACGGCGCGCGCGTTGAAGGCCGTTATGTTGGTACAGAAGGTCCGAGCGCTACCAGCCCCGAGACGCGTTTGCGGGTCAAGACCTCTGACGGTCTAGCTCGCGTCAGGCAGTCGGAGGTGCGAACCTTTGGCATCGAAGTGACCGGCAACGGATGGCTCTACGGTGGCCTGGTGGGCCTTGCCCTCGATGTGGCAGTGATCGTAGCGATCAGCTCAATGGACTTCACCCCCGACTACGGTGGATCACTTGGGAGCTGCTGGTGCTGATACAGCGCGCTCCATGCAGGGTGGATTGACCTGGGAGGCTTTTCGATCGACATGGAGTGCGCGCTCAATCGTCAGCCGATCACACAACCCATTCGGATTCACGGGTACGACCCCAAGCTGCTGGGGATTCGAGCAGGCGAGAGAAAGCGCGAACAGCGCTAAACCAAGCAGCGCTTTCACAGCGATTCCACTGACTTCAACATTTCCGCTATGAACTGCGTGCGGGGTCGGATGAGGAGCGCTTTGGGGAAGCGGCTGCGACTGCTGATTACGGCCCCGTAAGGAGAGTCACCGGCAGCGAGCAGGCTTTCATCGGTGAATTCGTAGCTGTACCCGCTTGCTGTGTCGTGTGTCGCGACAGCTGGCGAAGGTTCGTCGGCGACTGCTGCTTTCGGCACCAATGCCAACGATGACGCTACGGACAACGAAATGATGAATTGACGGATCATGGGTTCCTCCAGGGTTAGGGACACGTGAAGCTATTCGCCGCAGCCGCACACCACCGCGGCGGGATCGCACCAACACGGCGGAACATGGGGTTTGCCAGGAGGCGGCGTTGCTGACGAAGCGGCGGAAGGCGCGGGCGGAGCTGAAGCGGCGTGGCGGGTGACGCGCTGTGGTTCACGGGCGGGAGGGGATTCGGCCTGTGCGGATTGCATCGGCGACACTGGGTGCACGGCAGGCAAGCGCTGCTCAATCGGCTCAACGCTGGCAGCGCCCAACTCATGATGCTGCAAACGCTGCACCACTTCGTTCATTGCCCAAGCGCCCGCACTGATGAGCGCTGCGGCCAAAAACAACAAACCGATTTTCTTTCTCCGCAACGGAGACACTCGGCCCGCAACCGATTGAGTCAAAATGGCTTGTGTGGTGCGCGCCGCAAAATCAGCGGGCGGTTCTTGTGCCGGCCACTCAAACTGGGGATGTTCGCTCATTGCTCGTTCCTTCGCATTTGTTCGACCGCGCTCTTGAGCTGCTCGCGTGCCCGAAATAGGCGCGTCTTAACTGTGCTGATCGGGGTGTTGGTGGCCGCTGCAATCTCGTTCATGTCCAGCCCGTGAAAGTCCGCCAAGACCAGTGCGATGCGTTGGTCATCAGGCAGCTCGCTTGCGGCGCGCTCAATCGTGCGAACGAGATCACGCTCATGATGCAATGCCTCCGGGGTGTGCAGCGTTGCCCCCGCGCGGCCTTCATCCAAGGGCTCAAGCTGCAGGCGCTTCTTCTTCCGGTGGTCGAGCACCAGGTGCACCGCGACTTGCAATAGCCACGTCGATACGCGCGCTTCCGAGCGCTGCTCGAATCGCGGCAAGGCGCGATACGCTCGGACAAAAACCTCCTGCGCTAGATCCTCGATCTCAGGCCCGTGACCCAGAGATCGCGACAGAAACGCGAAGACCGTTCGCTCGTAGTGACGAATGAACCGCTCCAGGGCTTGCCGATCACCCCCCTGCGCCGCACGCAGGGTTGCCCCGTCGATCTCACCGACCGCACTCACTGGTGCTGGAACAGCGGGGGTGTGTGCCAAGAGCGCTACCGTCATTCTAGCTCAAAAGGGTTGAACGACGCGGAGGGCCGAAAGTTCCCCAACGCGCAAATACGGCCGATTTGATGCTCTCTCGCGAACGGCTATATACGACCGGATGCACCCCCCACGCACCCTCGGCCACGGCGTAGGTCTTCGGACGCGGCATTATGGGCGGGCGCTCGATGGCACGCTGGATGTCGATTGGGTGGAGGTCATCAGTGAGAATTTCTTTGGGGCGGGGGGACGGCCGCGGGCTGTTTTGGAGCGGGTGCGGGAGCGGGTGCCGGTAGTGCTGCATGGTGTTTCGTTGGGGATTGGGGGAGTGGAGCGACCCGATTCGGAGTATTTGCGGCAATTGAGTGCGCTGGCGGATTGGGTGCAGCCGGCTTGGGTGAGCGATCATTTGTGTTGGACGCGCTGGGGGGCGCATTACAGCCACGATCTGCTGCCGTTGCCACTCACCGCGGAAGCGCTGCGCATCGTAGTGCGCAATGTGAATATTGTGCAGGACGCGTTGAAGCGGCCGCTGACGCTGGAGAATGTCTCCAGCTACTTGACCTACAATGGGGATCAGTTGGCGGAGTGGGAATTCTTTGCGGAGCTGTGCGGGCAAACGGGTGCGTTCATGTTGCTCGATCTGAACAACATTGTCGTCAGCGCCACCAATCACGGATTCAGTGTCGACGACTATTTGAACGGCATTGCGCCGGATCGGGTGCGCCAGCTGCACCTCGCCAACCACACGGATCTGGGGCACTACAAATTCGATTCGCACGCTGGCGCAGTGCCCGATGAGGTGTGGGAGCTCTATCGAAAAGCCCTGGTTCGCTTTGGCCCGGTAGCGACCTGCGTCGAGTGGGACGAGGGGGTGCCCGAATGGGAGGTGCTGCGTGCTGAGCAGCAGAAGGCGGCGCGCATTGAGCAGCAGTTTCTTGAGAAGGGCCCAGCGGACGTGAGCAACGTGGCCGGGTCGGTACATGTCCCCCCTGTAGGGGCGGGGCGAGCCCCGCCCGCGCCACAACGCGGCCAGGCGGCTGCAATATCCCTAGAACGCAGCCAAACCGTGTTCTGGCAGGCGATCACGGCGCCCAGCGGTGTGCAGGATTTTTTGGCGCATGCGGATGGCGTCATGGTCAGCGACTTTGAACGACTGATCCGACAGACGCCCCAGTTCGACCGCATCGCTCGTGCGGATGTTTACGCCACGGCGTATTTTGCTCGTTTGCACGGCGTGTTGGTCGAGTTCTTCCCCGTGCTGCACGGTTGCCTGGGGACAATTCCTTTTCATAATTTGATCACGGATTACCTACTCGCGTGCCCTTCGACGTCAGCGGATGTGCGGCGTATTGGCGACAAATTGCCGGGATTCTTGCGCAACTGGCCGCACCCGGGGGCCTCAGCGCTCTCGCAGCTGGCCGGCATCGAGCTTGCAATTGTGGACGCCCTGGATTGTGCGGACGCCAAGGCCCTGAGTCTCAGCGATCTTGCTGCAGTGCCGCAAACCGCCTGGCCTTCGGTGAAACTGCGCCTGCACCCCTCCGTGAGCGTTCACGACTGTGATTTGGATTTCGTTGCGCTCAAAGGCGCTGCGGAAGAGGGCAAACCGCTGGGTGCCGAGGCTCAAGGTTCAGCAACGAACCGGGCCTTTCTCGTGTGGCGAAAGGGCCTCAGCGTCCTACACCGCGAGCTGGATGCGGGCGAAGGCGCAGCTGTGTCCGCTGCGTTGCGGGGCGACAATTTTGAAGGCGTGTGCGCTGCCGCTGCTGCGACTCAGAGCGGATTTCAGGCGGAGCACGCCGCACAGATGGTCGCGCGCTGGCTGAGCGACGGATTGATCGCCGGTGTCGGCGATCCTTGTGGGGGCGATTCGTGAATCGCCCTTACAACCCCCGCGTCGTAAAATGGATCAGCCCTTGTATTCGGTGCCGCCCTTGTCGGTGCACGCCTTGGCATCCAGCAAGAGCCAACCTTTGCCTTTGCATTCATTCTGCCCAGCGCACGAATTGCCCGCAGGGCCACCACATTGCCCTTGGCCGCGGCACTCATTCACACCCAAGCACTTGATCTGGCTTGCCGCTGCCGCGGGCTTCGCGTCATTGCTCGACGCAGCGGGCGGTGTGTCTGCCGCTTTGCTACAGGAAGCGAGCAGCAACCCGGCTGCGGCCATTGCAAATTTGAAAGAATTAGCAGTCTCCATATTTTCATTTCTCCCTTTTGGTGAACGCGCAACACCCTAGCTCAACGGATCATTCCGTGGGGTGACAATTGAGGCAGCGGAAGCCTTTGCCGGTGTGCTCATCGAACGGCTTTTGATCGAGCAGCTCCGTCATCTTGGGCAGCACCTGCTCGCCCATGAACTTGGCCGTATCAGCGTCGTAATCCAGGGCGGCTTGCCAGGTGTTGTGCGCGGGCAACGCGAACAACGAATTGGGCATCTTGAAATCCACCTCTTTCATGTTGTCGCCGTGACACGTCTGACACTTGAAATCCGCAAACCCTTTGGGGTCGAATTTCTGGAACAAGCCTTTCATGGTGGGGAACACCACGAGCCCCATATAATCTTGCCGCTGAGCGCGCGTCTTTTGATCCCAGGGCACCCCGGGCGCGCCTGGGGCGTTGGCATCATTGTGCGCAGCAGGCTCGGGGGATTTCACCTCACTGGATTGTCCCCCACAGGCAATCACGGCACTCGATAGCAATGCTGCGCTGAGCAAGAGAAGGGAAGGGGCGTATTTCATAGTGGTGGAATATCACAAGTTAAGGGCGCAGAGATCGGCTTGCAGCACTACGCTGGGCAACCCCAAAGGTTTCCGGGGCGTGACTCGGCCGCGCACCCAAGCTCGAAACAGGGGCAAAAAGGCTCTTGCTCTCGGGGCTGGTTCTGCGAGCGTAAGCGGGTGAGCGAAGAGGACGTATCGGTCGCGGTTTCCCCGCGTCATTCGGTTCGCATTGGTGCGGAATACGCCGCCTGGATCAAGCGAGCGCCCAGCCAGGATTTCGTCGTGCGCACCATCATGAAGCGCGAAGCGGGCGGCATGCCGCTGATGTCAGCAGAGATCGTGATCGCGGGCATCAAAACGCGCGGCGACTATCCACTGGCGGAAACCTATCCGCTCCATTTCCGCAAGACCTATTACCCCGGGCGCCTGCACGGCGATCCACGCCAAGAGATGGAACGACAGAACGAGGCTGCGGCCATCTTGGGTTTGCCCCCAGCCATTGGTGCCACCCATCAGACCTTTCGCAGCTGCTTCTTGCCCGGTACGCCGTACACGCGGCTGTCTCCCTTTGGCGCTGACCCCGAAGAAGCAAATCTAGCACACGCTCGTAAATTGAATTTAGCCGCGGCCGCGGGGTTGTGGCGTCTATTGGAAGACGCCCATGCTGCTCTAGAGAAATTGCACCGTGCCGGCCTCGCACACGGGGATGCCGAGCTGCACAATTTCGTAGTGTGTCCCGCGCCGCTTGAAATCCTAATGATCGATTTCGAAGTTGCTGTGACCAAAGCAGAGCTGGGCGATGCGGCTTTCGAGCAGCGCTGTCGAGCGGATTTTATACCCTTGCTGCGCGAAGCCATTTGCCTGCAATGCAGTTTGGGCAGGCAACCCGGGCCGCTCGCTGAGCTGGCCTTCCAGCGTTTGAATGAATTGTTCCGCGCCCCGGAGCGCTTTCGACAAGAAATTGGCGACCAGTCGGCCCCTACCGCGTAGCGCGTCCTGGTTTGCCGCCGAAGAGCGATTATCTCCCGCACATCCCTGAGGCCCCGACCTCGTAGATGGCCAGGATCTCGGGTTCTGCAAGCGCTCGATCGAAGATCGCGATCTCGTCAAGGATTCCGTTGAAATAGCCGTAGGCGCCTTCCGCCATACCGATCGCAGTGTTGGTCACGGCCGTCCCGTTCCCGGTGCGGGCTGTGCTCTCGTTTTGCAACGCGCCGTCAAGGTACACCCTTGCAGTGCTTCCGTCCCAAGACCCGGCAACATGGATCCACGTATTCGGGGGCGCGGTAAAGCATGCGTACACTCCTTGGTTCGCCTGATCAATTGCCGTCTGTG
>DATJEQ010000505.1:0-4205 GCA_035496495.1 Polyangiaceae bacterium | reverse complement strand
AACGACAAGGCCATCGATACGATCTTGAGAAGGAACTTGGAAAAGACGACCGGCTCGCGACCAACGCGAGAAAACCTTAGCTCCAGGGAACCAGGGGATCGCTGCCAGGATCTCCAAATCGCAGAATGTTGCCAGCTCTCGGAATTGTTGGCGATTGAACGGCGACGAGAGTGGCTCAATTCGGTTCGGAAAGATCTTCGTTAGTATGAGTGCACGCATGGTCAGCTTGCTCTCGCCAAGTGGGACTCAGTCTCCACTCTGGATTCGGAGATCACCTCGAGCGTCACGAGTGTCATGTCGTCGGTCGCCCGCCCTTGGCAGCATTCGGCGAGGTTATTGAGGAGAAGCTGGTGAGCTTCCCGGCCACCGTAGGCCGCTTCGGCAAGCAATCGCTTTACGGCGCTCATGCTCAATAAATCTGGTTCCATCGCCTCAAGGACGCCGTCCGTCATCAGCACGAGAACGTCGCCCGCGTTGAGATCATAACGTTCGTCGAGATAGCGGGTGTTGGCTCCCATTCCGAGCGCAACTCCTGAGGCATGGCCCACTAAGGAAACCAAGCCGTCACACGCTGTCCTCAGCATACCTGGCACATGGGCGGCGTTGGCCACGGTGAGTACTTTGGCCTGCGCATCAAGTTCGAATGCCGCGGCAGTTACGAAACAGTCCATCGGCAACTCCGCTGCCACAACTCGATTCAGTTCGAAAAGCAGACGCGCAGGTGCAATGCCAGAGAGTGCGAGGGAACGCACTTCGGGCAGTATTTGCGACAATCGAGCGGCGCCATCGGGACCACGCCCGCAAACATCGCCAACAACAACACCGATCTTTCCTGGGCTCCTCACCGCAAGAGTATAAAAGTCTCCACCCGCTACCCCACCGGCGCCCCGACATCGTGCCGAGACATTGAATCCGCTACCGACCCAGGGGGTCAGCATGCGCCTCAAGTTGGGCGACTGCAAAGAGAGCTGAAGCACGGAACCAGAGAATGCACGGTGTATGCCACATTCAGCTGTGCCGACCCAAAGCGTCGATCACGCGCGTTAGCACTTCACGACTGGATTCTCTCGCCACCACGAGTGTGGCGAGAACGTAGGCAGCCGCACCGGCCAGCACCTCAGTGGCAAGCGATGCCACGGGCGAATCACGAAAAAGCAGCAGGTACCGCACGCCAAGCACGGCCGCGACCATTGGAACGCAGGCAGCGAATGCTGGCACGAGCGATCCTAAGGACCGCCGTAGCGCCACACCATCTAACGCACGAACGACCCACAGGGCCGCAATGGCATGCGCGCCGAATGCGACCCCTACTGCCACACAGGTAAAGAGCGGTCCAAAGCGCCCCAGCGTGCAGATCACGAATACCAGAGCGAGCAACCTGAAGACGCTGAGCAACAAAATGTGCCGTGGCATCTGGCGCGCTTGCAGATACGCCTCAATCGTCCAACCTATCGGCCGAGTGATAGACAGCGCAGAGAGCAAAACCAACATGGGAGCGATCGACTGCCAACGCGCGTCGAAAACGACCGCCACGAGTGTCGGGGCTACGGCGCCTAGACCGATTGCCAGCGGAAACACCACCAGTGCCAACAACCGGATCGAACGAACCAGAGCATCCGGGCGCCGTGCAGGATTCATGCGAGCAAAAGACGGCAATAACACGTCACCGATCTGTTCGCCCACTTGGATCGCCGGAACGTCTGCAAGGTTGTACGCCAGGTTGTACATGCCGGTCGTCTCGGCACCGAAGAAGTGAGACACTAGGAGGTTATCCCAGCGTCGAGCAGCGAAGGAGCAAAGCGCGGCGATTGCCAGGGGAACCCCGAACGAAAAAAGCTCTCTTGACGCGCGCAACGACAGGCGACACGGCTGGAACCAATCGCGCCTTTCCACCGCCACAATGAACGCTGCCGTTCTGAGCAGTGAGCGTACAACATTGCCCATCACAATTGCGACGCCGCCCCAGCCGGCTGCCGCAAGCCCTACCGCAACAACGCTGTAGCTCAGATCGCCCAAAGTCCTCACTGCGCTTACCTTGCCGAATCGCACGTCCCTCACCAGAATTCGTTCTGGCACGTAGCCAATCCGCTCCAAGAATCCGCTCGCCACCAGCCCAGGCAAGAACTTTGTCATCCCTTGCGCACCCAACGAGGGGCCCAGCCTCCCTGCAAACGTCAACAATAACGCAACCGCAAGAACGCCGAGAGCGATGTGAAAAGTGGTCGCGTGAAAAGCGACGCTTCGCGGAGTATGGGGTCGCGCGACGAGGAATTGACCGAAACCGAGGGTCGTCATCTGATTTGCCGTCATGACCATCACCACGGCCACTGCGACTTCTCCGTAGTCAGCAGGAGTGATGAATCGGGTGATCAGTAGTGTTCCAACAAGGCCGATCGCACGCGAACCGATGCCTGACGAAATAGTCCACAGTGCGCCCCGAACTGCGTCGCGTACCAGAGTCACAGGTCAGGGTACGCGAATCGCGTCCCCGGGAAGGATAACCAGATCTTGATCTGAGCTCTTTCCCGAAAGGATGGCGTCGTAGTCGATAGGGATCCGCTTGCCCGCCCTTACGATCATCATGTCGTTGGTCGAACCGTACCGAGTCGGGCCTCCGGCCAAGGCAACCGCTTCGGAAAGCGTGACGTAGTATTTAGAAGTAAACATCCCGGGGTGCTCGACCTCCCCAGCTACGGTGAAGTGGTAGCTATTGACTTCGACAACGGCCACAGTCACCACCGGTTGCATTGTAAATACCGACAGTCGGCGAGTTATTTCTGCCTGCAAAGAGACGGCTGTTCGTCCTCGAGCAACAACTTCTCCAATCAAAGGTACTGTGATGGTTCCGTCAGGGCGTACTGATGCATCAGTGGTGAGATCAACATCCTTCCACACCGCCACTCGCAAGAGATCCGAAACACCAATGATATAGGGGTGTCGTCTTGGGTCGTCCGCGCGAGTGTCTGCATACGAAGCGCCGGGGTTCCCTGTGGAACAACCGAGTGCGCCGCAAACTAAAGGTGCAATCACTAGTGCGCTGTACAACCAGGAAGTTCCCACGCTGCACATCATGGTGCGCCTCGGTTACTTTATCCAATGCAATGACAGGTAAGTGTATCTGAAGAATGAATTCCGGCGTGCAAGAACGACACAGCAAACCAGGACGCCACAGACAAGGCAGGCGTTCGGAAACGAAGCGTGGCGCTTGCGCATCACCCAGAACGAAGTTCACGCAATAGGCTTTGTGGTCCGCTTCTTGCTCCGATTGAGGGGTGATCATTGCTCACGTGCTTTCGTCATTCGCCCTGGGAGGCCAAGAGCGCGTCGCCACTGATCTGGCTCGGTTGCAACAGCAAGCCGGACACACCGTTATGGCTATTTCTGTGGCTCCACTACCAGAGGGTCCCTGCGCTGCGATCTTCCGTTCTTCCGGCGTTAGAGCGATCACCATCGCCAAGAGGTTTCGACTCGATCCAATCTTGCCTGTGTGCATCTCGCTATTCCTCAAACGAAATCACGTCACTGTTGTCCACACGCACAACCCTCATGCGCTCATCTACGGAGCCCCAGCGGCCCGGCTCGCCGGAGCAGTTGCCATTCATTCGCGCCACGGAATGAATCCTGATCGACCCCGACGACTATGGCTCAGGCGCACTATCGCGCGACTTTGTGATTCGTACGTCGCCGTCACACCGTCTTTGGCAACGGTTGCTGTTGAGAATGGCGACTGTCTGGCAGCCCGCCTCCGTATTATTTCCAATGGAATCGACGTGACGCGCTTCTCGCCGAATCAACAAGCTCGCAGTGAGATGCGCCGGAGCCTGGGGATTGCGGAAACGGCATGGGTTGTGGGGACAGTGGGCAGGCTCGCACCCGAAAAGAATCAAGCGCTGCTGATCGATGCCATGGCCCCTTTGCTGGGGCCTGACCGCGAACTCGTGATTGTCGGCGACGGGCCTGAGCGCAAGGCCCTTGAACGGCGCATTGCTGCGCTGCCGCAAAGGCGTCACGTGCACTTGTTGGGCGCGCGCGACGATGTCGAACATATTCTGCCCGCCTTCGACGCGTTTGCGCTGACCTCTCACACTGAGGGATTGCCGCTGGTAGTTCTTGAGGCGATGGCGACTGGCCTTCCTGTCATCAGCACTGCCGTGGGTGGCATTCCGGACATCATCCAACATGGCGTGACTGGTCTTCTCACCACG
>DATJEQ010000504.1:0-8164 GCA_035496495.1 Polyangiaceae bacterium | reverse complement strand
CACACGATCCGATGGGAGCCACTGTGGGTTCGCTATTCTTCGCGGTGGGCGCCGCTTTTGCTGCCTGGGTGTTGACCTTCCTCTTGTACCGTATTTCAGGGGGCGCGCGGCGCGCCGCCTGAACCCAGTCCTTCCGCTATTGGCGCTGGGTCGACTCCCAGCACGCAATTGTCGATCAGCCGCGTTTTGCCGATGAACGCCGCCACCGCCAGCAGCGCGCTGGGCTGAGCAATGGTTTCGCCCAAGGGCATCAATTCTTCCGCGTCGACGATTTCGATGTAGTCCACAACCGCTTGCGCCGAGGCGAGTTCGGCTGCAACTTCTTGCACCAAGGGTGCAATGGCGCGCTCGCCCGCCAAAAAAGCACGACTAGCCGCGGTCAACCCACGTGCCAATGACAGCGCTCTCTCACGGTCTTGTCGCGACAAATAGGCATTGCGCGAACTCATGGCCAAGCCGTCGGCCTCCCGCACAATGGGATGCCCCACGACTTGCACCGGCAGGCACAAGTCCTTCACCAGTCGCTCGATGATCTTCAGTTGCTGGTAATCTTTCCGCCCAAAAACCGCAACACACGGGCCGGCAACGCTGAGCAGTTTGGTCACTACGGTGGCCACGCCCGAAAAATGCCCGGGGCGACTCTTGCCACACAAACCCTGCGCCAAGGAACCGACGGTGACCCGCGTTTGCTCTCCGGGCGGATACATCTCACTCGCTGGCGGAGCGAACACCAACGCCGCGCCGCGCTCCATGCACAGCTGCACATCCCGCTCGAGCGTACGCGGATAGGCCGCGAAATCCTCGTTGGGGCCGAATTGGGTGGGGTTGACGAAGATTGTGACGGCGACTTCGTTCGCGTGACGGTGTGCTTCGTCGATCAGTCGCAGGTGCCCCTCGTGCAACGCGCCCATGGTGGGGACTAAGCCCAGTACCTTACCTCGCTGCCGCACCGCGTTGCAGGCGGCGGCAAATGCAGCGACTGTTTTGTGGACAGCCAGGTTATGGACAGCAAGCGCCATGGCAGCCCCAGCGTTGGCCCCTAGGCGGACCCTTCTGGATTTTCGGGCAAGCCCGTTGCGCCTGCGAAGCTCTCTTGCGCGGAAGGAAAAGATCCTTGACGCACATCACTGACGTAATGCGCCACGGCCTGGGTGATTTCCGTGCCCAGCTGCGCGTAACGTCGGACAAATTTCGGCTTCAGATCGGCAACCAAACCCAACAAATCATAACACACCAACACTTGGCCATCGCAATGCGGCCCTGCGCCAATGCCGATTGTGGGCACTGCCGAGGCCTCGGTGATCGCACGACCCACGTCGCTGGGCACGCCCTCGATCACGAGCGCGTAGACGCCCGCCTGCACCAGCGCTCTTGCTTCGGTCAGTAATCGCTCTTGTTCGGGCTTCGTTTTACCCTGCACTTTGAAGCCACCCATTCGGTGGACGGCTTGTGGGGTGAGCCCAATGTGTCCCATCACCGGAATGCCGGCCGCCACAATGCGGCGGACCGCGTCGCAGGCCTCCCCCCCTGCCCCCTCCAACTTGACGGCCTCGGCGTTGCCTTCCTTGACCAACTTACCAGCGGAGCGCAGTGCCTCTTCACTTGATGCCTGGTAGCTCATGAATGGCAAATCGCACACCACGTGCGCTCGGCTAGCCCCGCGAGCCACCGCGCGACAGTGATAGGCCATCTCCTCCAGCGTCACGGCCAGCGTGTTCGGCCGGCCCTGCACCACCATGCCCAACGAATCCCCCACCAGCAGCACATCCGCCCCACCCTGATCCAGGAGCTGCGCCAAGGTGGCGTCATACGCGGTCAATACCGCTATTTTCTCGCCGCCTTTGCGTGCGAGCAACGAGGGCACAGTGACCTTCCTCATGGGACCTTCTTCGTGGGCAAAACGCACGCTAGCACGCCTCGGGTGCTTTCAACACATGGGCCGCTCGGGAGCAGGTTATATTCCCCCGAACCGTGCGCCACTGGGTCGTTCTCCGCCTACTGATCTTGGGCTTGCTGATTTGGGCCATTGCCGCACTGGCTTTTGCCCCATCGGCGCACGCTGACTTTGCATGGAGCGCTGCTGCCACCACGGGAGCGACGCGGCACGTTCAGCTGGAAGCACGCCCTCTGTTCGGCCCCGGTACACCCGCAACACCGGGTTGGGTCCCCTACCTCGTGACCGTGACCAACCGCGGCGGGGCCATGGTGGTGGGCGCGGTGCAATTGCAATCGCGGCCGAGCAGCCCTGAGCAGAAGCCTTATGTGTACGCCGAGCGCAGCGTGGCGGTCGTGCCCAACGGCGTTGAGCACTTTGAACTGCCCATTCACGACGCGGCAGTGGCGGATTTGCAAGCCGCGCTGTTCGATGAAGAAGGGCATCTGATCGATTTGGTCGCTGCGGGCACCACCTCGCCCAGTGAGCCGTTGTTGGTAGATTTCACCCAACCCAGTCGCATTGCCGCGCACATCGCGCATCGCCCGCTCGCAACACGCTACGTGCCGTCGTCATTTGCTCATTACGCAGTGCCGTCGTTGGCCGTGGCGGAATTGCAACGCGATCTGGTCGACGATCACCTACTATTGCCCAGCAACGCTGCGGGATATTCGGCCGCCACGCTGCTGCTGTTGCGCAGCTCACAGTTGTTGGATCTGCCCAGTAACGCCCTCAAAGGGCTTACGGGGTGGATCCTGGGGGGCGGCAGCGTCGCACTGGTGATCGATCGCCCGAACGACACCCGTGCATCGGATTTGATCGCGCTGCTGGGCGGGGTGGCGAAGGAGAAACCGCTCGACTCCAACACGCCCGACACCTTGGACCTGGTGTTGGGCGGCGCAGACTCTAAAATCCGCCCATCCGAAGCGGTGATGGACGAGCTGGTCACTTACACCGGGGGCAACCTGCGGCCAACCCAGTGGGGCGCGGCAGCGAGCTACGGGCTCGGCGAACTGCACCTACTTGCATTCGATCCCACCTCCACGCGCCAAGCGAAGGATCGCTGGCTGCAGAGCAAGATGCTCTCACTGATCGGCTACGCCTGGGATCGCAGCGCACAAGTCGTCTTTCCAGCGGGGCAGGCTGGATTAGAGGATCCCGCTCCGCGTGAATTGCAGCAGGTGCTGGACCCCAGCCGCGGCAAATTGTGGGTGATCGTGCTCGCAGTTTTCCTGCTGGTTGCTTACGCGCTGCTGGCTGGCCCCGCGAATTTCTTCCTGGCTCGGCGCGCTGGCAATGGCATGCGTGCTCTGTGGCGGTTGCCTGTGTGGGCGGCGGCAACCAGCACCGGTTTGGTGCTGCTGGGCGTGGTTTCCAAAGGCGGCGGTGAGCACGCGCACCGACTCACACTGGTCGAACTGGGCGCTGGTGCAACCCGCGGCGCGGCGGTGCGTTACCGCGCGTTGTTCACGGATTCCGAATTGCTCAACATCTCCGCCAGCATGGGGCTCAGCGTGTTCGACGTCTTGGGACCCCGTGAACAATCCCCGCGCTTGCTGGTGGTCGATCATTTGGGCAGCGGCGTCACAGATTTGCGGCATCGACCGTGGCAAACGGTGCTCGTTCGCGAAGATGGATTGGTGGATCAAGGTCAAGGGATTGCCCTGGTCGGTGGCCCTCAGGAGGTCACCGTGATCAACCGCACGGGACACGACTTGGTCGCAGCGCTGCTGCACCTGCCCAATGGCGATCTGCGATTTTTCCCTCGCATCGTAATGGGCGGGCGCGCTGCCTCCGGCGCCGGCGAACTGATCCACGCGGGAACGGATGCCCCCACCCACGCGCTGCACGACCTGGATATTGGCGAATCAAGCTACCGGCTGGAGCGGGATTGCCCCGGTTTGGTCGATGCCTGGAAGGCGCTGCAAGTGGCGGCTAATCGCGAAGTCGATTGGTGGCCGGCGGATGTGCCGGTGCTCATGGCGCAGCTCGACGCATCACGCTCCGGTTTGGATTCCAATTTACAGCTGGATGAGGATCGCACGTTGCTCAGAATCGTGGGCTATGGAGGCGAACCATGACAATGGCTCTGTCCAATGCGCCGGCGGTCGCCGTGAGCGGAGTCAGTCACTTCGTCACCGGGGCGAGCGTACTGCGCAATATCTCGTTCACAGTTGAACAAAGGCAGATCTTTGGCATCGTGGGCGCAGTGGGCTCGGGCAAAACAACGCTCGCTCGTTTGCTGTCAACGGCGCGGCCGCCGCACGCTGGATCCATTGCCATTTGCGGCTTCGACACGGTGCTTGAGGCGGAGCGGGCGCGCTGGAGTCTTGGCTACTTGCCGCACCCTGCGGTGGCGTACGCGAACCTCAGCGTCGCGGAATACTTGGAATTCTTCCAACGGGCGGGCATGGCTTCTGAGACCATTCGCATCGATCAGGTACTCCAGCGCACTCGTTTGCAACACCGTAAACACGCCCTGATCGCCAGCCTGAACGAAGGACAGCGTCAGCGCCTTGGGCTTGCTCGGGCCTTGTTACACGATCCCAGTGTGCTGATTCTGGATGAGCCAATCAGCAAGGTCGACCCCATGCGACGCGATGCCTTGATTGCACTGCTGCGCGAACTGCGCGACAGCGGAAAGACGATTGTGCTGCTTAGCCCCATCTTGAGCGGCGTCGCAGAGCTGTGCGATCGCATCGGTATCCTTCACGCCGGGCGGCTGCTGGCTTCCGGCACCGTGGATGAAATCATTGAGGAGTCGGGACAAACGTCGCTGCGTTCCGGTCTTTCGATCTTGCAAGATCGCCTCTCGCTTGAGTACCCCGCGGAAGATCGCCGCTCGTACCTCGACCCAATGCCGGCGAAGCGATTGCTGTCTTCTGTGCGACGCGCTTCATCGACTCCCCCGCCCCCAGTGGAAGAAAGCCACAAGCGGCTGCGGCTGCGTTCCCTGAGTGATCCCGCACAAGTGAAGGCGGTGCTCAGCGAATCGCGCGAAGTAGTCAGCGTGGAGGCGTTGCCGGACGGCAGCGTGTTGATCGCGTATCAGGGTGATGAAACCGCTGTGGCCGATTTGATTGAAAAACTGGTGCAGCGCGGCGTGCGCATCATCTCTGCCGAGCCGCAACACACAGAACTCGAGCGCATCTTCCGCTCGCTCACCGGAGGTCCTTCGTGAGCAAGGAGCCTGAAATGGACCCCGAGGCCGAGCTGAGCCCCGAATCACGTGTTGGTTCAATGGCCACCCTGCCTCCGACCGCAGGTGCCGCAGCGTCGTCGCCCGAGCAGGAAGATTTCGAGGAATCCTCCTTCGGTGTGAACCCACTGTGGTTGCGCGAATTGTGGTTGTACGGCCGCTCGCAGCGCATGCCTTTGACGCTCGCGGTGCTCACCGTGATCGCAACGCTGTTGGTGTGCTCGGTGGGCGCCGTGGCGAGCCTCACCCAAGAGCCCGCGCGTGTTGGCAATCTGCTCTATCAGGTGTTCTTCGCCACCGCGTTCGCTTGGGTGACTTGGGTCGGCTCCGGCATGGCGGCAACTTTGGTTGCCAGTGAGCGTCGCGGCAGCCATTGGGACGTGCTTGCCGTGAGCGGCGTTTCCGCTCCGTTGATGGCGCGTGGCAGCTTTGCGGCATCATTGACTTGGGTGCTGCTGTGTTTGGCCATGCTCTCCCCGATCGCGTCGGTGTCATTTCTGTTCGGCGGTGTGTCACCTCAGGAAATCTCTGGCGCATTCCTCGCCATGGGTGCAGCAGGTTGCGTCGCGGTGGGCTTCGGTACCGCAGTGGGCGCCATCGCCTCCACCCCGGCAACAGCGCTGCTCATCGCGGTGCCCTCGGCGGCACTCATGTCGCTTGTGCTGTATGGCGTTGGGTTCGTCACGTCGTACATGGTCGACATGATCTGGCCTGTGGTAACCGGCGGCATGCCGCTGTGGTGGCCCACTGCCTTGGCGCGCGCCGAAGGCGATCGCTACTACTGGCTGCTGCTGGTAGGCGCGCCCCTACTGCTGTGCACCGCTGCTTGCTGGTTCTTCTACGAAGTCACCGTGGCGAGTCTGTCGGAGCCGGGAGAAGATCGCTCGACTCGGCTGCGCGCTTGGTTCGTGACGTGCGGCATCTTGCTGTACGCGGTCAGCGCCTCCAGCGCGTTGTGGCTCCCCGCCGAGCGCGGTATGAACGCCGCCATCAGCCTCACATTGGTCACGCTGTTCTCGCTGTTCGGCATCTACTCACTCGCCGGCGACGACACTGCACCCTCCACACGAGTACTCCGGCAGTGGAGCCAAGAGGACACGGGCGCGGTGCGGCGTTTCTTTGGCCCTGGGGTGGTGCGCGCGATGCTCACGGTGTGTCTGCTAGCCGCGCTGGGCATTGGGCTGCAGTGGTTGGTCGCAGTGGGGCTGCAATGGAGCACGCCCGCAGCGCATTCCGCGCAGGATCTGACGGTGCTGTCCCTGTGCGACGGTTACCTGCTCTCTTTCCTGTGTTTCCTCGCGGGCTTCGTGGCCCATGCCCGCGCGCGCTCGGTCTCCGGTGCGAGCCCACGGCTGTTGCTCACATTCGTGCTGCTCACAGTGGCAATTGGCCCTTGGATTTTGGCCAGCGTGTTCGGCATGGCCGACAGCTTCGGCGCTGACAGCATGTTGCTGGTCGCCTCGCCCTCACCCGCGTTCGTGGTTGCGCTCGCCTATTTGATGCCGGCGCACGGGGCATTACCCGGTGGTCTACTGCTAGCGGGGCTGCTAGCGAGCGTCGTTTGGCTGATCTTGGGGCTTGGGATGCTGTACGCGGCGCAGCGTTACATTGAGCGCGAGCAAATTCCCCTGCCTCGCGATTCGACGCCCCCGCCACCCAGCGTGCAGTGGATCTGATGCCGTCAGTGGATCCTCACGCGAACCCGGATGCGGCCGCTTTGGATGCGGCCCTGGTGGCCCAAGCACTGCGCATCTACCGCCGCTATCAACTCGAATTCGTGGAAGCGCTTAACCTCTGCCCGTGGGCGGAGCGTGCCCGGCTAGATGGCAAAGTGACCGAACGTGTGCTCTTGCATGTGCAAGATTTCGTAACGGAAACCCTACGCGTCATCGACGACCTCGAAGCGCAGGAACAATTTGAAATCGGTTTGTTAATCTATCCGCAACTGCGCGTCGATCGTCCGCAGTTTGACCGCAAAGTGGCAGATCTCGGTGAGGCGTATCGACAACGCACCGAGATGCACAGCCCCGTTTTCGCCATGGCCGCCTTCCACCCCGATGCTCCCGCCGTTCTCACGCACGCTGAGCGATTGATCCCTTTCATCCGCCGCAGCCCTGACCCCACAATTCAACTGGTACGCGCCACCGCATTGGACCGCGTGCGCGAAGGCAGCCCCGAAGGAACCCACTTCGTAGACCCCGCCTCGATCAATCTCCTGACCCTCCCCCCCAAACGCGACCTGCCCCTGCGCGAACGCATCGCCCGCGCCAACCTGCGCACCATCGAACGCGTTGGAGTCGATGCAGCAGAGGGAATATTGCAATCGATCTTCAAAGATCGGGATGAGAGTTACGCGAGGATCGGCTGACGTCACTGATCAAATGTGGTAAGAACCCAAGACTGTCGGCGAAGGGGGCAACGTGAATAGACTCGTTTTCGTCACTGCGAACGTGGCCACTTGGCTGCTACTCGTTGGGGCTTGCAGTTCGAATTCGACCCAGACTGCATCAGGCGATGCCGAAATGGGCGGGGTTTCAGGCCAGGGTAACACCAGCGGCGGCGCAACCACCGAGATCGGTGGAACCGGGCGCAATGCGGGCGTTGGCAACTCTGGCACCGGTGGGGACGGCGGCAATAGTGGCGGCGGCACGTCAAGTATCGTTGGCAACGCCGGGACCAACGACGCGAGCGCAACGCGCGACGCCGGCGGGAGCGCGCTTGACGGAGGCGCAGACAGCGGGCCGCCTGATTTCAATGCTTGTGACGGCACCCAGGTGTGCACCGCGGATTACCCATGCCAAGATCTCCCAGCGCCGTCGCTGGGCTACACCTGTCGCGGGCAATTTGCGGATTGGAAGCCGCTGGATTCGCCCACTTTCAAAGACAATGGCGATAAAACCGTCACCGATTTACACAGTGGTCTTTTGTGGCAGCAAAGTCCGGAATCGCAGCTGTACAAGTTCGCAGACGCAAAAGCCTACTGCTCTGGCCTTTCGCTTGCCGGCAAAGGTTGGCGATTGCCCACACGCGCG
>DATJEQ010000503.1:0-11607 GCA_035496495.1 Polyangiaceae bacterium | reverse complement strand
ACGGCATGTGGCGCCGCGGACAAAGATACCTCCGGCGACTTCGCATCCGCTGTGCCGGAGCAAGGCGCTTTGGAGCTGAGCATCACCGATGACACCAGTAGCGAGAGCTTGGCCACATCCAGCGATCAAATTGCCGCCGATCTTTCGACTGACGACCCGGTTGGGCAACTGCAAGGGGCCCTCACCGCCAATAGCGCAGACGGCTTGCGCGGGGCCGATCAGGCGGTGAAAGACTTTAACCGTACGCTGCGCGATTTCTTGCAGCCGATCGTCTCGCTGGTAAAGAACAACGACCCGGACAAGATTCAGGGCAACGTGGCGGAGTGGGGGCCTGTCACGCGCGGTGCAACTGAGTACCGTTTCTTTGTGCGCAAGGGCACGGTTGCAAAGCATTTCGGTTGGTTGCTGCAAGGACGACCCGACGGTAGCCCTGATGCCTACAGTAACCTCGCCGCGGGCAACATCATCGTGGGTACGTTGGCGCGTCGCGGCACTGGGAAAATTGGGGTTGACCTCGACGCCTTCGCGGCGGTCGATCCAACGATCGTTGCGCATGGCAAATTGCTCGCCGCGTTCGCCCATGTGCCCGCCGGCACGGTGCTGACTTTCGGCCTGAAAGATTTCACTCGCGACGACGCTGACACCACGCCCATCAGCGCAGCATTCGAAGAGGTGCATTTGAAGGGCGGTTTCAATCGTCTGCGCTTGGCGTTCCATGGCAATTTGCCGGAAACCGCAACGGATGCGCCTGAATTGGTGCTGGCCCGCGTGCGCAATCACCGAGGCACGGGCGGACGCGCAGACCTGCTGGTCACCGGGGGCGACATTCCTGATGGCCGAGTGTGGGTCGTGGCCGAATGCTGGGATTCGCAGAATCAGTCGAAATTCCGCGCGGTCATCGATTGCCCAGTCGACGGCATTGGTGGCGCGGCCTGCGAAGTGAAGAACACTGTTGGCACCCGCACCGCCTGCCTGACGGACTTGCGAACGCCCGAGCTGCCCCCCGTAACTCCGGAAGAGCACATGGATGATCCGCAGAGCCCCGAGGCGGATTTGATCCCGCCCGACGTGATGCCGACCGGCGCGGCTGAGTAACAGGCGGTGCAAGAGACCAAGGGCTCCGTGAAGTCACTCACCGGTGACTGCGCGGGGCCCTTGACGTTTTGTACCGTGGCGCAGCGGCGGATCGCGATCAGAACCGAACAGCAATCGTCTTGGTTTCGCCCGCAGGCACATTCACGGTCGCTTCCTTGCGGCCCTTATCCGGATGAATGAACACGACGAATTGTTTGCCCGATTTGACGCGCAAGCCCATGCGCGGCGTGCGCCCCACTGTCTTGCCGTTCACCTGCACAGTAGATGACGGAATCGAATTAAGATTGAGCGTGCCGTAACCGCTGGGTGATTCGACCGCGGCGCTCGCTGGCGCCGTGGGTTTCTCCGATGCCGGCTTCGGGGTCGCGGGCGCTGGGAAGGGTGCTAGCGCAACGTGCTTGGGGCTGGGCGACGGAGCGGGTGCGGCGGCGACGGCCGCGGCATGCCCCGCGGCCTTCGATTCGCCATGCTCGAATGAAATCTCGATCTGCTGCTCTGCGGAATCCGCCGTGAAGCGCACTTCTCTTGAGTAGTCGTCATACCCGCGCAACTTAGCAGTGATTTCGTGGGGCACTTGGGCGTCGAGCTGAATCTGCGCGGGGAACTTGTGCAGCACCTTCTTGTCGAGTGACACCGTGGCGCGCGCGAACTCGCGGGGGAGCGCGATGCGCAGCGTCCCTTGCTTGATCTGAAGCTCAATGGGGTCGAGCGTGAGTGTCTGCCCGGCAGTCAGTGACACCGTCTTGTCTTGTGCAATGAAATTGTCGCCGGCTTCAAAGCGCAATTGATGCGTGCCCGGATCCAGATCGTTCAGCGACAAGGGCAAGGCACCCTGAGGTTTACCATCGACCGACACTTTGGTGGCGACGGAGCCTTTAGCGCTCGCCTGCAAGGTTGCCTTCTGAGGTGCTTGCGGCGTCAACGTGAAGTTCTGCGCCACATCTTTGCCTGCTTGGACAATTACCGCCTGCTCAGCGGTATTTTCAAAGCCGTGGGCAAGCGCCCGCACCAGGTGCGAGCCTGCGACTAAACCCTGCAACTCGCAGGGTGACATGGTGCAGCGTTGCTCGCCGTCGACGAAAACGTTGAGTGCCGTCAGCGGCAGAGCTCCGGGAGCGACCACCGTCACCACGAGATTGCCGGTGCTCGGCCCGCGGAAGAAAAAGAACAGTACTCCCGCCGCTGCAACAAACCCTAGCCCCGCGGCAACCCACCGCCCCATTCCGCGTTGCGGCCGCAACACCAGCTCAGGATCGGAGTTGATGGCGGGCTTGACCATCATCGGCGGCGCTGACATGGCGCGCGTCGGCGGCCGAGTGTCGAGCAAACGAGCCGCGGGTGAGGAAATGGGCTGCGAACCGTGAGACGGATGCGATGAATGCGGCGGCCTGGAGACGGGCGCGATCGGCGCAGGGATACGCGCCCTGACGGGAACCTCCTGCGGTGTAACGCGCTCACCAAGACGCAGCGCCGCTTCGCTGCCGGGTGCGAAAACGCTGGTCACTTCATCCTCATCGCTGTCGTCGTACCCACTACTGACTGGCAATTGGGGTCGATGCGATGCCGGAGGTGCCACGGGTGCCGCATAGATCGCTGCGCTGTCCGGAATCAGCGGCGGCGGAGCCAGTGCAGGTGGCGCGGGTGGAGGCGGCACTGGGGCTCTGCCGACACCCGATGATGACGGCGGAAGCGATACCAGGCGCGGCGCCGAGGGCGCGCTCGGTGGGAGCGGTGGCGCGGGGATACCACTTGAGCGCGGCGGTGCAGGCACACTCAACGATCCCGGTGGCGCGGGGACCCCGCTGGATCGCGGCGGAGCAGGCACCGCGCTGGATCGCGGAGGAATCGGAGCCGGCGGCAAACTGAGCGGGCGACTCGGCCCCGACGGAATGGACGGCGCTTTGGGCACCTGCGGCACACTGCCTGGCGCGGGCGGCACCGGAAATCCCACCATGGTGTCGCGGCGTGGTCGACTCGCCAGTGAAGCCGGCGTCACCTCGGGACCCAACGAACTGGAAATGGGTGGCGCCGGCGGCGGTGCGGGGACCGGACGCTCAGGTTGTGAAAAAGACGCTAATCTGTGGGCAACAAGCGGCGGCTTGCGGGTCTCGTCATCGTCGGAAACGTCGTTGGCGTCCAGGGGGAACTCAACGGTGGCCTCCTCTGAACGCGTGCCCGCAGGCGACTCTTCCACGGCATCCAACTCCGGCACTACACCGATCGCCGTCACCTCATCGTCCATGCTCTTTGTTTCAGCTGCCACCGCAGGCTCTGCCAGCGGAGACGCCAGCGGAGATGCCAGCGGAGATGCCAGCGGAGATGCCAGCGGAGGTACCAGCGGACTCTGTGGCGCCGGAGGACGCGACAACGGCGGAGGGCGTGACAGCGGCGGCAACCCGGAAGCAGTCGACGAAGGCGGCTTTGGAAGTGAAGACACCACTGACCGACTGGGCGGAGGGGGCGGCACTGACGAGCGCCGCATCGGTGGCGGCGGCACCGCGGAAGGACGCGAAGCGATGGGCGCGACGGGCGACGGTGAAGGGGGCGTCGGCGCCGCGTCGGGTTCGTCGTCGTCCAATAAAACGGCGGCTGACTCGTCGAGCGTGGCTTGTGCTTCCCGCGCAGGGATCTCGGGCGGCCTTTCCGAGTTGCCCGCCCCCCCTTTTTTGGAACGTCGCTTGTTCGAAGATTTCGTCATGACGGCGGGGCGCGGCGCGGCAGCTTACAACAGCCCGGGCCGCTCGGCACTACCACTTCACGCTCAGGCTTTTGGCCCAACCCCGCCCGGAGCGGCTCATATCTGCCACGAAAATTGAAGATCCGACCAGCGCGGGGGTGGACGGAGGGCCGCCATCTCGAAGCTCGGCCAAGGGCACCAAACCTGACGCGTTGCTCGCCCCCGCTGCAATTTTTCCGCCAAGCAGCACAACCTGTTGGGCATCTCCGTGGGCCTGAGCAACGAGTCTGCAGTCGCTCTCGCTGCAGGCCATGGTGGCGCTTTCCACCGACCCGAATGCTGGATCCTGTGCGAGCTGCGTGGGGCGAATGTCGCTGCCGGCTAGTGCGCTCCACATCAAAAAGGAGGGTGCCGACAAAGCCGTCGACTCGTCTTCTAACCACGCCGCGGCCAGTGAGCTGCCCGCAACCGCTAACTTGGGTGAATGCGCGTGACGCGCCCCGGAAGAGACGCGGACGGGCGAGCCCGAAAGCGACGCATTCATGCTGCTCACATGCACCAGCTCAATCAATTCGCCCCCAGTCGCTGCATCTTCGCGTGAATACAAGAGCGCCAAGTCGTTGCCGGCAAGCGCGAGCGATACCCCGCTGATAGCGTCCTTGCTCACCGGCTGATCGGGAGACTTGCGCGCGAGTTTGGTGTCGATCTTTGTGATGTATGCTTGCGGCGATCCAGAGCGATCATCGACCCACGAGACGACCCAGCCGTCACCCACGAACGCTGCAGCGCTGTCGTACACCTCGCCGGCGGAAGACGTCAGCATACGCTGCCCGATCTTCTTGCCTTCGGCATCAACCAGGGTTGCAAACAGGTGCGGCTTTTTTTGATCCAGCGCCGACCAAACCAGCAGTGACTGATCGCTCTTGGCATCGTGAGCCACAGTGACGCCGCCCAACGAGCGTGCGCGGTAAGAGATCGTCTGTACCGGCCCCAGCATCCCGTCTTTAGCAACGGTGCGCAGTTGCAAGAAAGCCTGCGTCGGCACCTTGCGTCCATCCGGCGCTGGCTTGTCCGGTGTGTCGTAGGGGGCGTTTGGATCGAATTCAGTGAGCCAAGCGACCAATGTGCCTTGGGCGGTTTGCGTCGCAGAGACTTTGGCCAAGGGCTCGGTCTCCACAATCACCCGGGCGCCCAGCGCGAGCGGGGGTTGGGGCCTTGCAGCGTTCTCCGCAACGCCGGCGACGACCCCGACAGCCTTTGACAGCGCCACGGTGAAGATCCGCGCCGGCGATTCTTTGAGGGCTGCCAGGGCGAAGCAGTCGTCCCCCGCACAATCGAGCGACCAAGAGGAATCCGCAACTTCCGCCTGGGGCGCTTTCTGTTGATTTGTCTGCCCTGCCCCCGACGCCTCCGCTTGCACCTGCACCGGGCTGCTCGAAATCAGCTTCAGATCGTTGGCAAATCGCGCAAAATACCCATAAGGCGCCGGGTCGTCACAGCCCGAGCAGGCGAGCTGCGTGAGCAACGCGACCCCCGAGCTTGACGCCTCAATTTCTGGCACTGTTCCGCCGTCACCCGAGTAGTGCACGCTCGCTCGCCCCGTGGAAACTTTCCCAGAGGCATCAATTCGCGCGAGCGAGAACCGGCGCGGCGCTGCTGGGTCTGCCGTTAGATCCTCCCACAGGATGTAACCGTGATCGGCGTGCTCTGCCGCCACAACGCGCACCAGCGCCTGCTCTTCGATACCCGAAATTGCCGGGATGGGCGCGCCGATCAGCTTGCCCTGAGTGTCGGCTACGCCAACCTGAATTTGAGCCTGCACCTGCGCTACGTCGCTCCACGCGCACACCAAACGATCGCCAATGCGAATCAGATCCACATCGGGCTGCGCAGTGGGCGACGTACTGAGGTTGAGTGTCGCGTTCACTTTCGCGCCATTGTCAACGTACAAAAGCTGCACAGTTCCCTGCGGCTGCCCTGCAGCGCTGGGCACCACCAGCGCGAAGACCGCGCCATCGGCCAGCGCTTGCCCCTGCCAAGCAATGGCTCCTTGAAAAATCTGAACCGGATCGGATTGTGGTTCACCGCGATCGTTCAGTCCAACGGCAAACAGATCGGCCCCGCTACCTGAACCTTGCACCGCCCAGGCGACAACTGGATGCGCGGCTTGCCCGAACACGTCGACCCACACCACGTCGCCGCCGACGCGCGCCAGCGTTTGCCCGCCGCGCAGCTCACCGTTATCGCCCAACGCCAAGCTCTCAACGCTGTGCTGATCTTGATCGACGCTGCTGACGAGCGCCATGAAGCCGTTTTTCGTCGCGCGCACGCGCACCAGATCGATCCCCTCAGGCGATTCCTTCAAAGGCCTAGGCGGCGCCAGCGGCAAACCCCTCACGTCAGTGATTTCACTGGACCAGAGCGGGCCGTTGTCCCCGGTTGCGGCCCAAAGCAGCAGCGCTTGCTTGCCCTTCAGCGCACGGTACGGCCCAAAACTGTTCTCAATGTCTGAGACACTGACGACGCTGTCGCGCGAGCCGCTTTGGTTCGCCGCAGCGGGCGATGGCGCGCGCTGGGCTGAATGAGGATGCCTTGCGGTCAGCCCCTCTTGAGAAGCTGAACAACCGATAAGCAACAGCACCAGGGATAGCCAGAACACCGGCGAAAGCTGCCAGCAGGCTTGGAGCCCCGCAATAGCGAAGCGAATGATTTCGCGCCCTTCGGCTCCAAAAGCCCCAAAAGGAAGCCAGCGGAAGGCAGCTGCGTAGGGGCCAAGAAGACCCCTATGACCCGTTTTCTCTTTCCCTTGGCTGTGTTGCTTTCTCTGGGCGCGTCGGCCTGTGGCTCCACAACGGTGCAGTCGGCTCCTGCCCGTTGGTCCTCTGAGCCCTCCGAGCAAACTGAAGTTCGTACCGTCTCGGTGGAACGCTACTACCGCGACCAAGGAACCCATCGCGACGAGCCAGCCCAACCTGCCCCGCGCCGCCAAGCGGACGACTCACCTCAGCCTGCCCACCACCGCGCTCGCAGTGAGCGATCCCAAAAACGCATCGCGGAATCGGGTGTGCACGATCGCCCGGTGCACCCAGCGCACCCCGCACATCCCGCGCACCCAACTCATCCGGCTCATCCGGCTCATCCGGCTCATCCGGCAGCCTCGGCGAATTCAACCACCGCACAATCACCGCGCGCCAGGAAAGCGCCGCAGCGGTCGGATCATTCCGCCAAAGATCGACCGACACCGCACACCAAAGCGCGCCCCGGTGTGTACGCCTCAAGGGTGTAATCCCCGACTGGGACGTTGAAGGGAATCGCGACGTTGCCCACGTAGCTTCCTTGGGCGTCCGTGACGAAAGTCCCCAGCGGGTAACTCTGCAGCAGCCCTTGGCGCAACGAAAGGTCGACGCGTACTTCGTTGCACGGGCCATTGGCTGAGTTCACGCGACCCGACACCCTCACCCGCGAGCCCCGCCGCAAATTTTCAGCATTGACCAGGACCGTGACCGAAGCGGCGGGCACGTTATCCTCTGCGCTATCCCCTACTCTGTGGTCGCTCGCATTAGGGGTTGGGCCTTGGGCGCTTCGCTGCGCTGCTGGCCCCGCAGCCGCCGTGTTGCTCGGCGTAGAGCTCGCACGCAGCGCTCTCTCGGTCATGTCAGAAGCCGGCGCGGCGTTGGGCGGCCATCGATACGGATCCTGCGGCACGACGTGAGTCGCCCGTTGCCCCAGATTGAGCGACGCTTGCGCCGCAGCGCCTCCAAGATCGATGCGGTGCCACAGCCTGCCATCGAAGACCTCCACCCACGCGTGCGCCTCGTTGCGAACGAAACGCGATGGAATCCCGAGCCCCAACGCGGTGACCACAAATCCATAGGATCGGTGACGGCACACACCTTTTTTCGCGAGACTCAGCTCGCGGTACAGCGCCTCGCCTTGCCCATTGAGCGCGGAATCGGAAGCAGCAAAATCGCGAAAATGGGCAACCAGTGCGGTCACCGCTTCGGCCACGCTGGCGTCTTTGGCAATGCCAATGGCCGCGGCCACGTCGTGTGCCGCAGCAACAACGGAAGGCGGCAATTGCGCTACCCAGGGCTTTAGCTGTGCCCACGAAGCGGCCGCAAAGGCGCTGCCAAAGGTGTTGCGATCCACGGCAAGCTGCAGCGTCAATTCGACGAACCCTGTTCTAGAACTCTGCGCAAACCAATTGTCAGCGCTGTCATGGAAGAGTGCGAAATCCTGCACCGGGGTGGCGTGAGCTGCCAACACGCGGGCACCGGGCGCGACGCTGGGAATGCGCACCGGCAAGTTACCCGTGAATTGAATGGATAGATCCGCATAGAATTGATCGTCCTCCAGCCGCGCAGGCTCGCCCACTGCGATGCTCACATTCGCGGGGTGCGCCACGATCAATTCGAATTTGTCGCCCACTGAATCGTAGGCGTACAACCGCTTGTACGGGGGAATGGTGGGCGTGAACGGATCGCTGTAGCTGACTCGATCGGGCCTCCGGGGATCGGGATCTGCGTGGTAGGATTCCTCGCCCGATTGGTTCTTCGTGGTGAACACATCCGCGGTCGTCGCCTGAGCAGCCTGTGCGTTCTCAAGGCTGACCGCGCCGCTGCGCGTCACAATCGCGGCGGGTAATGTTCCGTCGAGGCTTGTGGCCTGGAGCATCGCGTCCTCTGCGGCGCTGGGCTCGTAGCGTTCATGCAGCACCGGTTCGCTCGGTGCCTGCGCTGGAGCTACCGACGCGCCCGACGCGATCACCAGCAACACTGCGCCGGCTACCCACTGGATTCGCTGACGCCGCACAGGTTGCATCCCTTGAAAACCGCTCTCGTGGCTTTTATGCCGCCACCCCGGCACACTCGCAAGGCACATCGGGGTGGGCGCAAGGTCGGGCGCGCCAGCGCTGCGAAGGTCTGCTAGGCTCGGGGCCAATGAGTCAGAAGCTAAGGACACAGTTAGCCCAACTCCCCGAGGACGTGAAACAGCTGCTTCGCCAGCACCATTTTGACGAGCCGCAGTTCCTCGCTCTGGCAGCAGACATGCGATCGGCTTCGGATCGCAATCAGGTCAAAGGGGAAGTGCTGCCGCCGCACAGCGACGATGTGCAGGATCTGCCCGCAGCTGGCTCAACCCAGGGCGATCAATTGGCCCAATTGGGCGAAGCGGCGCTACGCGCCGGGCAATGTGCGCTGGTCGTGTTGGCGGGCGGCATGGCCACCCGCATGGGCGGCGTGGTCAAGGCGTTGGTCGAAGCGCTTCCAGGGAAGACATTTTTGGATCTGCGCTTGGCGGAAATGCAAACGCTCTCACGCAAAGTGCAGCGCCCGGTGCCGCTGTGGCTGATGACGAGCAGCTCCACCGACGCCGGCATTCGGCAAGCACTGGGCGCGCGCAACGACGGCAGCACCGTGGCGGTGTTTCCTCAGCGCTTGAGCCCGCGGCTGTCGCCGCATGGCGATCTATTCCAGGACGAGCAAGGGCAGATCAGCCTGCACGCACCGGGGCACGGCGATTTGCCTGATGCGCTGCGCGACAGCGGGTTGTTGCAAAAATTCGTGGCCAACGGTGGACGCTACGTCACCGTGGCGAATCTTGACAATTTGGGCGCGGGCATCGATCCCCGCGTGATCGGTTTCCATATTAGCCACGGCAAGGTCGCCACCTGCGAAGTGGTCGACAAGCAAGGGACGGATCGCGGCGGCATTCCGGTGCGCTTCGCGGGTAAACCCCAAGTCTTGGAGGAATTCCGGCTTCCATCTGATTTCGACCCCGACAGCGTGCGCGTGTTCAACACCAATACGTTCCATTTCGACGCGCGCGCATTGTTGGAGACGCCCTTCGATTGGACATATTTCGTCGTGCACAAGAAGGTGGGCGATCAGCCCGCGATCCAATTTGAACGTCTGGTGGGTGAGCTCACCTCGCACTTGACGACGCGTTTTTTGCGAGTGCCGCGCGAAGGGAAAGAAGGGCGCTTTCTGCCCGTGAAAGATTTCGACGAATTGAACATGCGAAGAGCGGAAATCGAGCGCATCGCCTCACACCGCGGGATGTTGACATGAGATTCAAATTCAAGACGCTGACTTGGCCGTTGGCTATTGCCGCCATCACGGCTCTGACCGGGCTCAGCGAGCCCGCCAAAGCGGAGCTCCTGATCACCAGGCCGAGCCGGTTACCGGCACTGGGACGCAGCATTGCCTCCACCGACGACACCACCGCAACTTTGCAGAACCCAGCGAACCTCGCCTTCATGCCCGGCATGGAATTGCGTTGGTCGGGGCTGTTTTTGGACGATCGCTTGCGCGTGCCTTGGCAGGGCCACGCATTTGCCTTTGGGCTGCCCTTGCCGTTCTCGCTGGCCAGCGCACTGCGTTTGGATTTCATGAATCCGCCATCGAACACCTTGGGCGTGAGTGGATCGAATTATCAGTGGCTCACTTGGGCGTTGGCGCTGCGCCTCTCACCGCAGAGCGCATTGGGCGCTAGCCTGCAGTACTCGTTTTCCAGCAATCCGTGGCTGGATGGCATGTCGAGCTACACCTTGTCCTACAGTACGCGGCCCTGGCGTTACCTCGGATTGTCGTTCGTGGCTCAAGATCTGAACAATCCCAAGAGCACGGGCGGCATCTCATTCGGCGAGTCGTTCGATATCGCAACCGCAATCCGTCCGTTCGCCACGCGCGACCTGGAGCTAGGCCTAGAAAGCAAACTGCTTGATGCGGGCAGTCAGACTTTGTGGATCCCGCGCGCAACGCTGGGAGTCGACATTGGTCCCTTGGGCAGGCTGCGCGGCGAATTCGCTATTACCGAGCCGCAGGACGATCAGGAGCGGGCCTACTTGGCCGCGATCAATATGGCCTTCTACTCCAACGGCTTCATGGGTTCGAACGAGCTGGCCGGTGGCACGGTGCTGGGCAATGCGCTGGGGCGCAACAGTTCCTTCAATCTTTCCGCTGACTTAGCGTTCCGTAACTTCCGTGAGCCCAGCGGCAGCGAGGGCTTGGCTGGGGAGCGCTTTGCGGTGCGCGTGCGCTTGGAAGATACACCCGATGCGCGCCAGCACGTCGCGTGGCTGCGCGACTTGTGGGCGCTCGCCAACGAGCCAAGCGTGGACGTCGTGGTGTTCGAAATGCGCGCCTCACCCGCCGACAGCTTCGCCCACCTGCAAGAGCTGCGCGATGCGCTCTTCAACTTGCGCCAACACGGCAAGCGCACGCTGTGTCACCTGGAAGACACCACCGGCGATGCGCTCTATCTGTGTTCTGCGGCGAACAAGATCTTGATCAATCCCGCGGGCGGCGTTCGCTTTGCGGGATTGAAAGCGCAGTACATCTACATTTCCAGCCTGCTGGACAAGCTGGGCATCCAGGCGGATTTCGTGCGCATTGCCGAGCACAAGAGTGCCCCGGAAATGTTCACCCGCACCGGGTCCACCGATGTTTCCCGCGCCGACAAGATCGACCTGCTGCAGCAAAACGAGCGACAGATTGTGGAAGGCCTGAGCGTAGGTCGCAATTTATCCTTCGCTCAGGTGCGCGAGCGGCTGGCTAAAGGTCCGTTCATGGCTTCAGAAGCCAAGGACGCCGGCTTGGTCGACGGCACCGCCTTCGACGATGAGCTGGAAGCTGCGGCACGCGATCTGGCTGGGCGCCCGCTCACGTTGGTCAACAACAGCCGCGCTGTGCGCGCTCCCAAGTCCTTCCCCGAGCACAAAGGCATAGCACTGGTCTATGTCAGCGGCGACATGATCGATGGCCGCAGTCGCACGGTGCCGCTGCTCGGCATGCAACTCGAAGGCTCCTACACGATTGCCGAAACCTTGCGCG